>VSNQ01000106.1 GCA_009774395.1 Lachnospiraceae bacterium | reverse complement strand
CTTAAAATTTTGAACATGGACGAGATACCTGCAACCGAGGTCGGGTGGCTTTGGTATCCGTATATTCCTTATGGAAAGATAACCATTGTCCACGGAGACCCCGGCGATGGAAAAACAATGATGATTTTACAGTTAGCTGCTATCTTATCAAGGGGAGATAAACTGCCTTGTGATGATACGGAGCGTGAGCCGATAAGAATTATTTACCAAACCGCAGAGGATGGACTTGGCGACACAATTAAGCCCCGTCTGCTTGCAGCCAATGCAGACTGTACGCAAATCAAGGTGATTGACGAGTCGGAAGCTGCACTCTCAATGCTTGATGAAAGAATTGAACAGGCAATTATTGAAACGGGCGCAAAGGTAATTATTTTAGACCCCGTACAAGCGTATATCGGCTCCCAAATTGATATGAACAGGGCAAACGAAGTCCGCAATGTCCTTTCGCAGTTAGGACGGGTAGCAGAAAAATATGGGTGCGCCGTTATCCTTGTCGGACACTTGAATAAAGTACAGGGCGGCAAAGCAAATTACAGAGGGCTTGGCTCAATTGACTTCCAAGCAACGGCACGAAGCGTACTCATTGTCGGCAGGCTCAAAGAAAATAAGGAAGTGCGGGTAGTCGCGCACGAAAAATCTTCCCTTGCGCCTGAAGGCGAGCCGATTGCTTTTGAACTGAGTAAAGAAACGGGATTTGTGTGGAAAGGTCATTATGATATTTCCATTGATGATTTATTGAACGGCATCAGCCGTGAAAAGAAATCCGAGCAAGCAGAGAAATTAATTATGGATTGTCTGTCTGATGGGAAATACCAACAGCAGCTTATATTAAAGAAAGCACAGAATATCGGTATCTCAAAAAGAGTACTTGACGAAGCAAAAAAATCTCTCGGCGTTAAGTCAATAAAGGAAGGCAATGGGTGGTATTGGGAACTTCCCGAAGAAAAAGGAGTGAGTAACTGTTAAGGTTGCAACATTGCATATGTTTAGGACAAGTGCAATCTTGCAATGTTCTTTTTCGGTTGGGAACGAACAATATTAAAGTTTTTGCGGGGTGGGGCAAGCTCCATAAGGAAGATGCCCCAAAGTCTTATTTTTACATATAATTATTCTCGTGTTGTGTTATAGTATAACCTATGGTTAGGCAGTCTTTGAGGATTTTGTGTTCTGTAAATGCTCTTGAAATAATTTTTCCATTTCTTCTGGTGTCGGTTCTCTGATGATGCCAACGCCGTTGTAGTAAATATCTAAATTCTGGTGACGCTTACCCTCAATATATTCTGGTTTGGACACAACAATTTTTTCAATAAATTCGTGTATGATTTCGGGCGATAATTCCGTAAGCTGCGTGACATTTTTTACTCTGTCAATAAAACGTTGAAGACTGTCGCTTTTATTTGTTTCGGTTTCGAGGTATTGTTCCATGTCTGGAATTGCATTTTTTAATTTCCGTTGTTCTTCCTCGAATGCGGCTGACATGGTGGCAAAGCGTTCATCGGAGATTCTTCCGTTTATATTATCCTCATAGATTTTCTGAATAAGGTGGTCAATCTCGCTTACACGTTTTTTTGTTACGGTAAGTTCTTTGCACTTTCGGGAAAGTTCCTTTTTCTTTTCTTTGCCAAATGCCGCCATCTGCTTTCTGGCAAAGTCTTTTTCAAAGCTTTGCACATACCAGAATACCCGCTGTATACTGTTCAATACGATTTCAGAAACAATTTTTTCGCGGATATAATGTGCAGAGCATAAATTGGAATGGTTACGGTAGGTTGAGCAGAAGAAGTTTGCATGTTCCCGCCTATAATTTCCTGTTCCACTGTAATACAATTTTTTGCCGCAGTCAGCGCAGTATAAAAGCCCTGAAAACATACTGATAATTCCATGTCTGGTTGGTCTGCGGCGGTGTTCCCTTAATTCCTGCACAAGCGCAAAGGTTTCTTCATCAATGATGGCAGGATGTGTGTTTTTGAATATCTTCCATTCTTCCTGTGGCTTTACCACACGTTTCTTGTTTTTAAAAGATTTTGTCGACCCACGGAAATTGACGGTATCTCCAATATATTCCTGCCTTGACAATATATCTGCGACAACACTGGAACGCCAGTTAAACGGTATGGAAGTAAGCTTACTGTGGTTTCTCCCTATGCTGCCCCAATATTCTGTCGGGGTCATTACCTCTGCGGCTTTCAGTTTCTTTGCTATCTGTGTCGGTCCAAAGCCTGCCACACACATATCAAAAATCTGACGGACTACCTTTGCCGCAGGCTCGTCAATAACCCATTCTTTTGTATTTTCTGGATTTTTCATATATCCATAGGGCGGGTTGCTTGTGAGGGGGACGCCTGCCATTCCTTTATTGCGTATTACATTCCGAACTTTTTGGCTTGTGTTCTTGGCGTGCCATTCGTTGAATAAATCCTGCATGGGTACGAGGTCGCTGATGCCTTTGGCGGTGTCAATATTGTCCATGATGGCGATATAGCGTACGTCAAGACGCTCAAAATCTTCTTCTAATAACTGCCCGACAACAAGACGGTTACGCCCAAGCCTTGAATGGTCTTTGACGATAATCGTCCCGACTTTCCCTTGTTCAGCTAAGTCCATCATTTCCATAAATGCGGGTCTGGTGAATGTCACTCCCGAAAATCCATCGTCAACAAAGAGGCGGGGATTATGAAAACGGTTTTCCCTTGCGTATTTTTCAAGTATGGATTGCTGGTTTTTGATGCTGCCCGAAAGTCCGTCCTGCTCGTCGTCGCAGCTCAAGCGACAGTATAAAGCTGTTATTTTATCTGACTGATTGCTCATAATTCTCCTTTCCGCAGCCAGATATGATATGAATTGTAGGTATCCTTATCATACCATATCTGCCATGATACTTCAACGCTTTAAAGTCCTAATCTTATTTCGGCTGCTGATTTTCCTTTATGGCTTTTGGAGAATACGCTCAGCCTTTTCCTTTATGCTTTCTTTGGATTCTGCATTAAAGTGAGTATTGACGGTATAAACTGTCCCATCTATCTCTTTTTGAAAATTGATTGGATAAGGATATTGCGACCTGCAAAACCATGCTAACCGTTCTTCTTTTGTCATGGATGCAAGGCAGTCCGTAATCTCATCAATCATCTGACGGATGGCGGTTTCTTCTAAAAATTCTTCTTTTTCTGTGTCGCTAAAAGGTTCACTCATCGCAATGATTTCTCCCTCCTGTGTTCTGTTTTTACTGGCTGTTTCTGTCGATTTGACCGCTGATTTTCCATCGTGTCGTGGATTTGGTCTAAGCAGTTGTCGATATGGGCAGAGCGTTTTTCAATCCCGTCTGCATATTTCAGCCGCTTCCTAAGCTCTGTTATCTGCTCCGTCACGCTCCGTTTTTCGGCTCGGAGCGTTTCTTTTTCGGCTGGTGTGGCACGGCGTATCTTATTCCGCAAGTGCTGGCGGTAGTCAATCAGTTTATCCATTTCGGTCTGGTTTTTCTCCCTGTCGGCATATAAATCGGAAATGGTAGCGATGTTATGCTTTGACATATACCGCACCTGTGCGGTAATCTCGTCCAGTTTCCGAAGTTCCTCTTTCATCAGCGGGCTTGTCGGCTTGTAGTCCGTGCCTTTGGGGAATATCCCCAACTGATAGCACCAGTAATAATATAACGCTAAGATTCCCGTGGTTTTCTGGTGTGGTTTCCATGCGTTTTTATACTGCTCTGGCATATGCAGGGAGTAGGAAATCCTTGCTTTGTAGTTCCCATATCGGGAAGTCCCGCCTAGACATGACCGTATGAAATCGGGCGTCAGCCTCTCGTCAAGCGTGTCAAACCTTGTGAAATGCTTATACTGCGGCAGCTTCATTTTCCAATGGCTGCCCGAAAAATCAACCTCATATCCCTTGTCGGTAAGATATTTCATCATGTGCTGCAAATCCCTGCTCCCGTTGATTGCCTCCCTTAAATCTTCCCGATAGACGTTGTATCTTGTCGGCTTTCCGCTTTTTTCATCCAGATACAGCGGTCTTGAGGGGGCTTTCTTCGGGTTGTCAATTACCGACAGTCCGTACTCAAAGCACAATCGGTCGGACACTTTCCTTAACCTTTTCTGTTCTGATTTTGAGTAATTGTATTTGCTCCCGTCCAGATAAGAAACGGAGTTGAAGCAGAAATGGTTGTGCAAATGCCCTTTGTCAAGGTGGGTGGCAACGATTAACTGGTATTTGCCGCCCCACATTTCCCTTGCCAATTTTATGCCGACTTCGTGGCACTGTTCGGGAGTTACCTCGTCTGGCTTGAAACTCTGGTAGCCATGCCAAGCGATATATCCGCCTGTCTTTTGGTACTGTTTCTTCGTCAAAATCATCTGCTGTAAGGCGGTTTCTTTCAGACAGTTGATTGCGGAAACATACTCTCCCTCATTTGTTTTTGACGGATTCTTTACATAGGAAAACACGTCAAAGAAGTCTTTCATATCGTCATTCGGCACAGTCTTTTCTGGATTTTCCACATAAGAAATCAAGTCTTTTAAGTTCCCTTTGATGTGCCATAAACTTGTTGTTGCCATATCAGACTGCCCCCTGTTCTGTCAATTCATCTAAGCTAAATCGTTGTGGGAGAGTTGTTTTCTGTTGCAGTTCTAAGATAAAATCCTCAATCTCCATGCAGGTATCAGCGGCGGCAGAGTAATAAGGAACACACTTTTTGAAAGCGTCATGCACCTCATAGAGCTTGTTTAACAGCTCCCAAAACTCGGTTTTAGGCTTTGGCTGTGGGGCGTTTCCCTTACATAACTGGCGCATAAATTCGGCGGCAGACAGACCGCAAGCAGCAGCACACTGCTTTAATTTTTCATGTTCTTCCTCGTTCAGTCGGACAGTAATCGGCACATTCCGCTTGTTTTTTTCTGATTTTTCTCTGCTCATCTTTCTTAATCCTCCAGTCTTAAATTTCTTTCTTCGGGGTAAACAGGGGCTGCCCCTGGGTGAAGTCCACACGCCTTTAGGCTGTGGATTGGATTGTGGCTGACACAATCCGATGCTCGCTATCTCTGTGGACAACGCCACAGAGCATTTTTCTGTGCAGCCGACTTTCTTTCATACCTGTCTTACCCTCCGAAAAGAAAATCCTATGTCCCTGCACCTCCGTTCTGGATTCGATTTTTCTTAACTTTTGGATAAATGAAAAAAGCCGCTACATTGCACCACGAATGACAGGAGAGATTTCTCCTGCTCGGATTCGCAATGCTATGTAACGGCTTTGAAATTCAAAACCATGTTTCCATACACCAGCCGAAAAAGTCGCCATACTTTCGGCGGCGGTCAGCCTTATCCATTGGCTGGCATTCCATTCTTCAACCTATGTGCTTATTTCATTTTCAATCTTCCAATTCCCTCATGGGTATTTCAGAATACCATAGCGGCTGTACCCATGTCAATAATTTGGGCAAATTTTTTAGTATTCCCTGTGGACAAACTTTTTATACATCCGTTTTTAAAATTGGGCGGGGGAATTTTGTCCCTCACCCAATAGTACATAGAAAAGCGGGAAATATTAGACGCTTATAAAATTTTCCGCAGCTTTTTCTGTAGATGGTTTATCCTTGTATTTCGGATGCAAACTAATTTACTTTCTACATGCCTGCCATACCATACGAGCTGTTAGATTGGATATTTATAGAAAAGCGCAATAGAAAGCAGCAAATCTTTTTCAGACTTACTGCTTACATATGCCACTGTAATAGGCAACGGAATTTATTTTTGTAGTGGTTTTTCTTTTTCTATGACGATTCTGCCCTGTTGACAGTCAACGGTTATCTTATCGCCGATAGAAAAGCCCAGAGCTTCCAGCCACTTTCCCTGCAGGATAATCTGTGAAATGTAAGAGCAACCCTTTCCACTTCCAGCGTATACAGTCAACGTTCTTTTGTTCATTCATCTTCCCTTTCCAATATACGTCTGCACGTTATTTCAAAAACACTCCCGTCTGTCATTGAAATGCCGAATGTATTTTCTTTTTCATGGGTTTCTATGTCGGAGATGCCCAATTCCTCACTGCTGTCATTCAGCAAATCAAAGAGCCTGTCTTTCAAATAATTTATTTTCATGCTATACCATTCCTTTTTGTATTATTTGCTATTTTCATGCTGATTTTCTGTCGTATTCTTTAATAATTTATCAATGAGTTTATCTGGTAATTCTTCATTCCAATTATCATTTATACATAATAATATTGGCGTTTCGTTCGTATCTAAAATATTATTGTCTTTCGTCTATGGCAACACTGCAATCGGTTTGTAACATCCATTTTTCTAAGGATTTTTTCTACATCCCTTTTTTGATGTGTTTCCATTTTCTTTAATCCATTCAATCACCCTCCTTTTGTTCCATAGACTTAACATTTACCAGAAAAAATCTAGTTGCGCCTCTACAGTCCCAATTATAACATTTCATTTTGCTACAATCAAGTTAAAAATGTGACTAATTGGTCACAAGAAAAGAGGGTACTATGCAATGGTTTATACAAGATGTAAATATCGGCAAGAACCTACGGAGCCTGCGTGAACGGCATGGATATTCACAATACAAATTAGTGGTTAAATTACACCTTATGGGTAGCAGTATGTCACGCAGCACTTATTCCAAAATTGAAACGGGCACTCGCAACATACGGATTAGTGATTTTCTTGCCTTGAAACAAATTTATGGTGTGGATTTTTCTGAATTTTTTGTCGGGCTGCTGCCAGAGGAAAACACACTTGTTTAAGATTTGAGTAGGTAGGTAAGTATATTTAGGGCTTACTTGCATTGATTGCCATAAAGTTGCCCTGCCTTGTTTATCCCATAATCTAATATTTTTCATGTTTGCGCCCCTACAGTCCCAGACCAATCATTTCAGCTTGCTACAATCAATATAAATGTTGCTGATTAGTCGCAAGCTAAAGGAGTGCTGTTATGCAATGGTTTCTACAAGATATAAGCATAGGGGATAATTTAAAGATTCTAAGAGAAAGGTTTGGTTATTCACAATCAGAATTAGTGGCTAAATTACATCTTATGGGGAGTAATATGTCGCGTAGCACTTATTCCAAAATTGAAACGGGCACCCGTAATATACGGATTAGTGACTTTCTCGCCTTAAAACAAATATATGGAGTAGATTTTTCGGAATTTTTTAGTGGTTTGTTGCCTGATAATGAAAAATAGAAAAGCGAGCATTACAGGAAAAATATTTGACAATTCATTTGATATAGATAATTTGAAACAGTAAACTGCAACGATAGAATAAAAGAAGGGACAAGATTATGTTTATCCGATGAAGCAGAGCAACGTTTTAAAACTGCCCAAGAATTAAAAAATTACCTTACCACAAATACTTATGAAAAGAAAGCTTCTATTCTTTGGATAGTTTCAGAGATATTTATTAATCGTGATATAAATTACATTTTTCTTTTGGGAATTTACCTACATATGACATTATAGAAAAATGGATTGAAGTAGATTTAAAAGACATCATCGAAAGCTGCACCTTTCAAAGCGCAATCAATTTACTAACTTTTCTATTTAGACTACCTCACCTGAAGAAAACAATTTATCAAAAAAATTTTACATTCGATTTGGACAAATCTCTATTTGTTTCTATGTATGATTTTTATATTGCGTTACCAAATAATATGAAAACGCTTTTTATTAAAAATACTAGAAGCAACGCCAAAAATAAAATCCGCAAACCAGCATAAATACTGGCTTTGCGGACTTTTTCTATCTACTCGAACTCTCAAAGGAGATGTGTAATCGTAGTATTTCTACCACATTTTCCTTTGTTTTCGTATTCATATTATACACATTTTTGAGGTTATATTGGGTATAAATGCGTTTTAGTACCATAATGGTTCCACGCTTTATCATTCACCATACCCCTCCTGTAATCTTTGCAGCATCTGCGTTAAAACATTCCGTGGTATCACACAGTCTTCCTCAAGATGCTTTTCCAACCTAATCCAGTCAAGATGTTCATCTAACAAATACTCTTTAATTTCATCTTCGACTATGGCTCCTATCGTTTCCAATACAGACACTCTTAATGCCAAATCCAAAATATAAAAAGCATATAAATATACCATATTATCTGTTTCTTTACTTGGATCACTGATAAATGATCCTAAGCTTGATTTTTGAAATTCATAATGCGTCAATTCATTTCGAGTATGTCCTAAAGCTTCTTTTGCTCTTGATTTAGATACGCCAAGTTTGTCCGCACCTTCTTTATATTTTTTCTTAATATCCAATTGGTTAAGAACAGTATTGATATTTCCAATATTATTTTGAGAAGTTCCTTTTAGAAACTGAATTGCAAAACCATCGCAGATATGCATAAGCAAAACTAAACGATGCTCCAGATTCACATTAGCATAGGCTTTAGAAATAAGGCAAAAATACGATGAAAACATACTTTTATTCATAGATTGTTCTTTCCTGCCCTTATTTCGTATCTCCATATATCTTGTTATTGTATCTTCTGAAATATCCCTATTTGCCCTTCCAATCAGAAGCGCACTTATTTTCCACTTCTCATCTGTAACATAGTAGCTTCTTGTTATAAATTCCTCTTCACCTTCCTTACAACCATCCACTATATATTCAACAGGCTCATAAAAATATCCGTCGTTCCAAGCTAACAGCTCCCATATTGCATAAAAAATTTCTTTTAAACCATCTTTGCCTTCAAGAGTAAGAAAACAACTTTCTCTTTCTATTTTCAAATAGACTTTTGTACTGTTTTTCATAACAAAATCAATTGTCTAGTCACTCAACGCTAGTGGATGTGATTTTACCTTAAACTTAACTTCGATTTTCATAAAAACCCCCTTTATTAACTTTCAAAGATTCCTTGTCAACTCCCTTTCTATTTTGGAACTTATTGGAATCGTCCAGTACAGCTCTTTGTTTTTGTTATCCCGAATTGCCAGAAAATGCGGACGGTAATTGCCATCTTCCTTATTGCCCATCAGGCATTTATCTTGAACCACATCAAAAACCTCGTCCTTGATATTGTATGAGTACCCCTGTTTCACTTCCATTACTTCTTCTTATGAAAAAATCCCCACCATATCTGATGGGGATTTATTTACAGACTATACTACTTATATCCCGCCTGTATAGCAAGTGGCAATTATTTACATACCGAATTATTTGTACCACACACCATCGGCAAGTGGCAGAATTACCTATTATGTTTCTTATACCTCGTCACATAATAAACGGCAAACATTTACTTCTAGACATAGTACGAGCTGTTGACAAACCCCCTGTTTGAAATGTCAAATTTTAATCTTATACAATATACCGTTTTTTTGTTTGGAATCAAAAATACATATAGTATATTGATATTAGAAAAAGTACTTTGTCAACAGCTCGATAGTATAGCAGAATTTCTAGAAAATGCAATAGATTTTTACGTCTGTAAAAACTAATACTTACTAGAGCCTGTTTGAAAAATGCTCTAGCGCTGCTACACTATGTATGGCTCTATTATATTCAAAAAGTCCATGTTTACTATCTATATCCAGAATCAGTTTTGCACACTTAAAAATATTTCTTATTTGAATTTTGTAACTTTATAATTTTGTATCCATCCTGAACAAAACTTACCATCTTCATTCTGCCAAATTATCTCAACCCATTTCTTATAATGGTTTACTAATATAACAATCTTGCCTTTTTCCAGATGACCAGTAACTCTTGATTTACAGTCATGACAGATACGGGGCATAACATTATCCCAACATACTACTCGGTAATTAAGTCCATTCAAGCAGTCAATATTAAACTCTGCTGCTTCTTTTTCATGTTTCCTCGAATCAGCTAAATTACCCTGTTTAGACTCCTCTGAACTCTTATAACTCAAATAAGTCAAGTAAATTTGTGGCGCGCCAACCCCTATAGTACACAACATGGAGCATATTAGGGAAATAATGGCAATTTTTATAGACATTCTGCTTAATACAATACTCTCATCTGGTAGATTCTTTTCTTCTCCTAAATATGTGTCTTTGGTTATTTTTTCTTGACAATATTCTGACTGTACTTGCTCTACTACATTCTCAAACGTGATGTATTGGACATTATCTTCTTTGTCCCGAACAGCCCCCTGCTTTTCAGAAATAGCAGTAAATGCTCTTTGCATTGCCTTCGCCATATTATCAAAATCATAATCTGCAAATGAAATAGATTTTTTCAAAATAGTGGCAATATCCATCGAACTGAGCTGACTTGAAATAGAAAAAATAGCAGAAAAGTCCAAATCTGAAATCTTCTCAAACTCATCTTGGATAGCCGTGATAGAATCTAAATTTATTGGTGGAATGTTTGGTAAATTGAATTGAACTGTTTTAGCTAATTCCAAAACATCATTTTTTTCCAATTGCTCAACATTCTTTTGTAATCTTATCCATCTTTCATCTTTTGTAAATGCCGTTAATGCTGATGAAATATTCCGTAAATTTGTTATTTTAGAATAATCAATTTTTGACAGTATATTCTGCATTTTCAGATATTGAACATTCATCTCACTATAATCTGGCATTTCAACCTCCCCTTTCTCTATATTTTGTGGATATATTTCTATGGTTATTAAGAATACCACAAGATTTAGTAAGAATCAATACAATTTTTAACATCTGAAACAAAAATGACCGTATCATATCCTGCACACAATAAGGTCATTTTCCTAATCATTTACTGACTGAAACAAACTCTACAAGTGTTTTCAAACCTGCCAGTTTTTCCTTTAATCTAAAGCATCTGCGGATGCCGTTCGTTTCAGTTCCGCTTCAATTACATCCATTCTTCCTTGAATGTCCAAGAACATTTTCCTATTCGCACCACTTCAATCTTCTGTTCCATGCTGCCGCTTGTGAGAAGATTAATGTATGTAACCTTGTGATGCCGCTTCAGATAGTCCAGATGCCGTTGTCCCCATGTGCCTAGCGGCGGTTCTTCTTCAGTAGATACAGATAAGCACGGTATTAAGTAAACCTTGCACTTCATATTTGCCGCCTAATTTCTCAAAAATTGTTTTTGACGTTTTATAATTCCTCCATATGATTTGAATTTGTCTACAATTCAATCATTCTGGCTGATTGCAAAATATAAAGAAAACGACTTCCTTATGACGTTTCCTCCGTGCAGGGGGCTTTTTACAAAAAGCCGCCCTTGCCCCTCGGAGAGCGCAAAACCTGCTTGCAGGTTGCATTTTTGTTGGCGTAGCTGACAAAAGTGCTTTTGCGTTACTTTCGGGAAAGTAACAAAGCCTACCAGCCGAAAAGAAAGGGCGTGATTTTATAAGACGGACGATTAGCGCAATGGTGGGGAAAGGCTCGGTCAACCATAACAGCCGCAAATTTAAGGCTGAAAATGTGGATGCTGAACGCTCCTACCTCAATGTAAATTACTGTAATGAGAATATCAAGAAAGTGTATCATAAGCTATTTGATGAAGCATTACAGAGATATAACGAGAAACAGACAAGAGCAGACCGCCGCATTGCCGATTATTACGAGAAGATACGGAACTCAAAGCAGGAAAAGCCGTTCCATGAACTGATTTTGCAGATTGGCGATAAGGAAAATATGAGTGCGGGAAGTGAGAACGGACAGCTTGCAAGGAAGATTTTAGATGAATATTATCATGGATTTCAAGAGCGAAATTCGAACCTTTATGTATTTTCCGCTCATATCCATATGGATGAGGCAACGCCGCATCTGCACATTGACTTTGTTCCGTTCACAACTGGCAGCAAAAGAGGATTAGATACGAGAGTGTCTTTGAAGCAGGCGTTGGCGGCGCGGGGATTCAAAGGCGGCTCCCGTGGCGATACGGAGTGGAGCCAGTGGGTACAGTCCGAAAAAGAGAACCTTGCCGCTGTGATGGGGCGGCATGGCATTGAATGGGAGCATAAAGGCACGCATGAGAAACATTTGTCTGTCCTTGATTATAAAAAGCAGGAGCGGGAAAAAGAGGTCATCCAGCTTGAGGGGCAGATTTCAGAGAAAAAAGAGGAATTTCAAGTATTGTCGGACAGGGTGGAGAATTACGGCAAAGGAATGGAAAACCTAAAAACTCTGGAACAGGTGCTTGACACTTCTCCAGAGTACCAGTTGCCAGAGCCGCAGGGGTTCATGTCGGCGAAGTCATATAGAAATAAAGTGGCAGAGCCTTTGGTGCAAAAGCTGAAATCGCTTGTTAAAACAGCTCTTATAAGGTGTTTTGAAGCTTGGGACAGCTATTATCGGCTGAATGCCACAAACAGTAATCTTCATCGTGAAAATGACGGGTTAAGGAAAATCAATGAGAAACTGGCAGGGGATAATGAAAACCTCCGTGCGGAAAACAAAGATTATAAGCTGCTCCGTAAGGCATTTGGAAGTAAGCAGATGGAAAGCCTTTTGGAGCAGGCAAAAGCGGCGCAGAAGTTGAAACAGCGAGGGAAACACTTTAAAAACAACAAAGAGGAAAGGTAGGAAACATTATGGAAAACAGGATTTATGACGAAAACAACAGTCTCTGGTATGCAAAGCAAGGTGACTATTATCTCCCAGAGCTTGCATTACCTCCCGAAGAAGAAAAGCCGATTGGTATTTGGGGGCAGCGACATTTACAGTATCTCAAAGAGCATAAGCAGTTTGTTTATATCAATCTGCTGACAAGCGGTAGGCTGAACGAATACCTTGCAAGCGTAGATGAACAGGCAGAGGATATGTTTTCTCGGCTGGTAGAGGAATATGCCGACAGGCAGGGAGTGACGGAACGGCTAAAGGCAGAAAACCAGATTTTATGGGTTCAAAAAATGAATAATATTCGGATGTGCGTGAGAGAAATTGTGGAGAGAGAAATTCTTTATCTATAAAATGAAAATGGCGGCACTTCTGTATTTTTATAGAAGTGCCGTGATATTTCAAGTTGCTTTTTGAACAAAATCATGGTAAACTTATAATTGTTCTATATAGAATTGTTCTAATAGGATTAGAGGTGAAGGATTGGAAACAAAGGGTGGATTTTATATTACGCAGATAAAACAGCTTCAAGATAGGATTTTTGAAAGGCTATTACTCGAAAATGGTATTGAAATAAGTGGCGGGCAGGGAAGAATCTTATTTATTTTGTGGAAAACAGATAATCTTACAATCAGCGAAATAAGTGAAAAAACCTCCCTTGCTAAAAACACAGTATCCGTTGTAATAAATGGTATGGTTAATAAGGGAATTGTGGAAAGGAATATCAATCCTAAGAATCGCCGCCAGACTATTGTGTCGCTTACTGATTATGCAAAATCATTACAAGCAAAATATGAAGTTGTCTCTCAGCAAATGAACCTGTTGTTTTATCAAGGCTTTTCAGAAGATGAGCAAAAACAATTTGAACAGTATCTTGCCCGAATACTGGAAACTTTGATAGAAAATCTGCATAAAAACAAATAATTTTAAGACGAGGAGAATAATAAATGAAAACAAGAGAAAGTATCATCGAATTTATCCAAAAACAAAAAACAGCTTTTGTCGGTTCTGTAGATGAAGATGGTTTTCCAAATATGAAAGCCATGTTTACGCCACGCAAGATAGATGGGAATTGTTTTTATTTTAGCACGAATACGTCTTCCATGCGGGCACAACAGTTTATGAAGAATCCAAAAGCAAGTATCTATGTTTATTATAGAGGGCGTTTTAAGTATGAGGGCATTATGCTGACAGGGACAATGGAAGTTTTGCAAGATGATGGTATAAAGCAAGAAATATGGCGTACTGGAGATACTATGTATTATAAACAAGGTGTAAATGACCCAGATTATTGTGTACTGAAATTTACAGCAATAAAAGGCAGGCATTATTGTGATTTGCAAACAGAAAGTTTTAATATTGGGGACTTAGAGTAATGGAAACAGAATGGATACTTTGTCCTATTTGTGGTAATAAAACACGAAACAGAATTAGAGAGGATACAGAATTAAAGCATTTTCCGCTGTATTGTCCTAAGTGCAGACAGGAAAGTTTAGTTGATGTGAAAGGTTTGGTTGTAAAGGTCATAAAAGATTATCAAAATCAGAAAGGATGAAACACTATGGAAGAATTAAGGAATATTATGGAAAAATTTGCAGCATCTGGATGGGACTTGATTTCTATTCCTGCACATGCATGGTTAATGGGAGAAAGTAATAAAGATACACTCATTGCTTCTATCAAACAAGCAGATAGAGAATGTGGCAGTTGTGGGTGTGAGTTAGACCCGCTCTATAAAAGAGCATTAGTATTACTAAACAAATAAAAATTTTTATCAAAATATGGTGCGTATTTAGTATATATTTGATATAATTATAAGTAAGAAGATTTGATGGAAGGAGGTTGTACTATGCCAGCAGTGAATGTGAATATTTGCCCTGAAATAATTAACTGGGCTTTAAGCCAGACACAAGAAGATAAACTGGGTGACAAACTGATGAATAATATAACAAAATGGCTTGATGGTACAAAAAAGCCGACTTTCAATCAGATAGAGGATTTTAGTAAGAAAGCCAATATTCCGTTAGGATATTTTTTCCTGCAAACTCCGCCTGTGGAGCAAATTGATTTATTAGAGTATCGAACGGTTGATAGTGTTCAACTAGCAAATCCTAGTCGTAATTTAGTTGACACCATTCATGAGATGGAGAATATTCAAGATTGGATGAAAACATATAGACAGGATTTGGGATTTGATAAGTTATCGATTGTCGGTTGTATGAGAGGAATTCATGAGGTTGATGTTATTGTAAATAGAATACGCAGGGATTTAGAGTTTGATGATGCTTGGTATGAGAAAAGTAAAGATGCTAGAGAGGCTTTCAATTATATTAGAAGACAACTGGAGGTATGTGGTGTTGTTGTAATGATGAGTGGTATTGTTGGCAAAAATACTCACCGTGCTTTGGACGTAGATGAATTCAGGGCATTTGCAATGGTGGATGATTGGGCTCCGCTTATATTCATCAATACAGCAGATTCTAATGGTGCCAGATTATTTTCTATATTGCATGAAATTGTCCATATCTGGTTAGGCAGAGATGATTTATTTAATGATAGACAAAGTCGAATATCTGGTGTAAGTGATATCGAGGTGATATGTAATGCTGTGGCAGGAGAATTAATAGTGCCCAAGAATGCATTTTTAAACAAATGGGATATGTATGATATGGAAATATTTGAAAAGATTACAGAATTGGCAAAATATTTTCGATGTGGAGAGACTGTTATAGCAAGAAAAGCCATTGATTGTAAGAAGATAGAGCAAAATATATACGATGAGGTAGCAAACACCGCAATCAAAAATTACAAACAGATGAAAGAAAATAAACAAACCGATGGTGGTAATTACTATAATACAATGGGCTCTCGCTTGGATGGATGTCTGATAAGGGCGTTGTGTGAAAGTATTAATATGGGAAGGACTACTTATACAGAAGCCTATCGTTTGACTAATACCAGCCGCAAGACATTTTCCGAAGTGGCACAGCGTCTTGGAGGTGTGGAATGGTAGAAAAATTTTTAATCGACTCCAATTCATTTATGACACCATATAGACAGTATTATGCTTTTGATTTAGTTCCAGCCTATTGGGAAGAAATATCAAAATGTACGAGTTCGGGAAGATTGGTACTGCTTGATATAGTCAAAGCAGAAATTGATAAAGGCAAGGATGATTTGGCTGATTGGATAAGCAGACAAGCAGGATTTGTTATCTGTAATCATATATCACCAGAAATTATTGGTAAGTATCAAGAGGTTTTACAGTATATACAAATGTGTGGCTTATACAAAGAACAAGCACTACAAACATGGGCTAATGGAGATGTTGCAGACCCTTGGTTGATTGCGGTGGCAGCAGTAAATGATTATACAATTATTACAGCAGAAGTACCATCAGGTGGATTAAGTGTAAAGAATCCAAATAGAAATGCTAAAATACCAGATGTAGCGAAGAAATTTGGAGTTAGGACGAATAACTTGTATTATATGATGAGACAGTTAGGAATCAAAATTTAGATAATTACATAGTCATGGCTAGGAGTATTAATTTGCGCTTTCTCATGTTGCTCTGTCATGTATTCTCATAAGTTAAAAAATGGATGGCAGTATAGATTCATAATATCAGGAGGTACGATTATGACAATAATAACAACTGTAAAAAGCATTATGGTGGGTACGGGCAGTTCTGGGAATTTGTACAAAAGTATGCAGGAGCATATGAGAAAGCAAAAATTAATATGACATGAAGACGCCGTAGGTTCGAATCCTACAATTCCCATTGGGCTACGTTTGGTAGCCCATTTTCTAAATTATATTTGGTTCAAGAGAAAGTAAGATAGTAAGGAGTTATAACAATTTTTTGAAGAGATTTTTAAGATATGACTAGATAAGCATATTGAATTTTTAAGCAAAATCGCTTATAATTTAAGCCATAGCATATAGCTATTATCCGCAGTTGTAGAGTAAGTGTTATCAGGAGCGATAACAAAATGATAACATTAGCTCATATAGGCAGGATAATATGGATATATCAAATAATCAAAAGATTTACATACT
>VSNQ01000105.1:7225-16742 GCA_009774395.1 Lachnospiraceae bacterium | reverse complement strand
AATAAATAACTCATCAATTTGACTTGTCAGGTACTGACATGGCTAAATGTCCATCTGCGGCATCAGATAATCTTGACCTAGCCCCGCTATACCTGCGATTATCTTCTTTGCAGCTGAACATTTATACGGCGTCAAATTAACAAGTTATTTTTTGACAGTTCCTTACGAGCAATAAATTTTACCACATTAAACAAGATATTTACGTTTGTGACGCGGTGATATTGGTAAAAATAAGTGTTCGTATAAATAAAGAATAGGGGGCAGCGTTTGCTTATGGGATGGGAATATGCAGTCGGTGATGTGGTAAAGCTGAAAAAGCCGCATCCGTGCGGAAGTTTCGAATGGGAAATTTTGCGCGTAGGTGCTGATTTTCGGTTAAAATGTACAGGGTGCGGTCATCAAGTAATGCTGCCGCGCCGTCAGGTGGAAAAAAGCACTAAAAATTTAATAAAACATCAAGAGACATAGAGAGTTTATTTTGGGGTTTGGAGATTTCAGCTTTGCTTGTTAAAGGAGGCTTGGGGATTTTATGGGAGAGGTGTATCATTTTCAAGTAAATTTAGGGGGAATGCTGGATATACTGTCCAATCATTTGTATAAAACGGCGGAGGTCTTTTTGCGGGAGTTAATGCAGAATGGCGTAGATGCGATAACACTGCGCAGAAAGAAGGAACCAGATTGGAATTACGGGAAATTATTTATCCAGTTAGTACCAGGGCATGAATTGGTTTTTACAGACAATGGTGCAGGGCTTACAGAGGAGGAAATTCATCATTTTTTGGCAGTTATTGGGCAGTCCTCAAAGCACGATTTAGCGGGTGGAAAGATACCAGAGGATTTTATTGGGCGTTTTGGTATTGGATTGCTGTCATGCTTTATGGTTTCGGATTCTATTGTTGTACGAACGAGGTCAGCGGATAGTGATAAAGCTTATGAATGGAAAGGATTTCCGGACGGAACATATACGTTAGAGGAGCAGACAGATAACACGAAAGAGGAAATTCCTGTGGGGACATCTGTTTTCTTAACCGCGAAAAAGGGATGCGAAGTATATTTTCAGCGGGAAACAATCATGCGGCTGGTGCGGTATTATGGATTAATGCTGCCTGTACCAATTTATCTTAATGACGAGCCAGAACCATTAAATTATGTGCCAAGTGATTTTCGAAAGCTTGGTCGTGGGAGTCTGCTGGCGTTTGGGGAATGGCTGTTTGACGAGGAATTTTTGGATGCCATTCCAATACATACAAAGCATTTATCTGGTGTAGCCTATGTGCTTTCCTATAAAACGGACGCTACGGTGAAAGAGGGACATCGTATTTACTTAAAAAATATGCTGTTAACGGATCAAGGAGTGCCGCTTTTGCCGGATTGGGCGTTTTTCCTGCGCTGTTTTATCAATACATACGCGCTAAGACCTACTGCATCACGTGAAAGCTTTTATGAAAATGACGAATTAGAGGCGGCAAGGACGGAATTTGCCGAGGCAGTAAAACAGCATTTTGCGGAGTTAGTGGAGGATTTTCCCAATGTGCTGCAGCAGGTGGTTGCGGTGCATTATGATGCATTGAAATCTATGGCGGTTTGGGATAATGAAATGTTTCGGTTGTTTATCGACTATCTTTCTTTTGAAACTTCTGAGGGAGAAATGACCGGTTCTGCCTTAAAACATACAGGAGCTGCGTTATACATTAATGATGTCAGCCGTTTTAAGCAGTTGAAACCGATTTTTATGGCACAGGGTAAGCTTTTGATATGCACCGGCTATATGTATGACGAACAGTTAATTTTAAAAATGGCAGATATGTTTGGTTTAAATATCACGCCGCTGCACGAGGAGGATATGGGGGCAGTACTGAAGGAAATCCCAAATATCGCACAGCAAAGGGCACTTGCATTGATTGGGTTATTTAATAAAAGTTTGCAGGAATTTGACTGTCAGGCGGATATTAGACGTTTTTATCCCATTGATTTGCCGGTGATTTATTATATAAGTGATGATGTGCAGTTTCTGCGACAGATGCAGGATGCTAAAGAAAATTCCAGAGGTATTTTTTCGGAAGCACTTGCGTCGTTGCTATCCAATACTGTGGATCATACACTTGCTATGCTTTATCTAAATTATGATAATCCGTTAATTCAGCGGCTGCTTTATTTGGTGGAGAATCAGGAACTTTTGCAGTGCATTGCCAAGATTCTCTATATCCAAGCACTTGCGGCAGGTGGACATTCTCTGCACCAGGGGGAGTTAAAGGCATTAAATCAAGAGTTAATATACTTAGTGGACAGCCATACATTATGAAAAGATGCGGCTATGAAAGCTTGGTTGAAAACTGCTTAGGAATTGCAGGAAAATAAGTGCTCAGATTGTGCAGGATATTTCTTCAAGATTGTAGGAGAAAAAACGTAGGCGCAGCGGGCTACGGCGAGGCTTTCTCTCCTGCAAGATTGGAGAAATAGACAAGCAAGATGTGTGTCACAGTTTGTTAAAGGTTTGTCGGAATGAGGGAGGGGGAGTGAGGCTATGCTGACCGAATGAGTGACGAACCTCTCGCAAAACGGGTGTGCAGATGGCGGAAATGGGATTTTAGACAAGCTCTAAGAAGGAAAGAAGCAGTATCATAGAGAATCTAAGAAAGGGATAACATGAAGAATAAGAATAATTTGCAGATTATTCAACAGAAACTTGACACGATGCAGGGCGGTGAGGCGCGTATGAAGGCGATTTTGGAGGCGATTAAGGTAGCGGACGAAGCCAAGGAGCCTTATTATCAAATGCTGTTTCGCTATGAATATGCCTATGAAGCGACATTTCATGACGATCCACCCAAAGCAATGCCATCGGCTGTTGAATTTAGTAGTATTTTTGAAGAAAATCCAGATGTATTGGGGCCTGACGGACGGGAAATGTATTTAATGATTATGCAAATGGCGATTGATCCTGTGCTGTATCTGCCACAGATTCCGCTTTCCCAGTGGGAGGGAATGATGGAACAATTTCATAGTTTGGTCAAACGGTTTAACCTTGGTCATCGGATTTATTGGTGGCAGATGTGCCGTTTTATGCAGTATATTGATAAAAATAAGGCGTTTGAATATTTTCAGAAATTTTGGAAAACAGGTCGTGATGCACTTTCTGACTGTCGTGCCTGTGAACGGTGTTATGCAGTACGAATGTATTTGCTAATGGGGGACGAGGCAGGCGCGGAGGAACACGCAAAGCCTATAAAATCACGTCATATTCGATTCTGCGGTGATGCACCACATTTAATGCTTCTTGCATATATTGAGTATGCAATGGACAAGGGAAATTTAAAAATGGCAATTCCATATGCGCGGGAATTAAAGCGTATTGGGCATCGTGACCGCAGTGATTTAAGCTATATTGGTGCAGTTCTGCGCTGTTATGCCTATTCGGATTTAGAGTCAGGTATAGAGTTAATGGCAAATAGTTTCGCGTGGATTGTTGGTATGTGGGATCAGAAAAAGATGTATGATTTTTATAAGGGGGCTTGGACAATATTTCATCAGTTATCCAAACAACAGGAAGAAATTCATTTGGCGCTGCCTAAAACGATTGGCTGTTATCAAGCGAGTGGTATATATAATATAAAGGAAATGGAACAGTGGGTTTATGCGCAGGCAGAGCAGATTGCGCAGCAGTTTGATGCACGGAATCAAACGGATGCATTTGCTAAGGATTTGCGTCTTGCGGTAAAAGAGCCACGTATTTTAATGTAAATACAGGTTATAGTTCAGCCTGGGGAACTGTCGCATTAAGATAAATGGATACAAAATAGTCTAACTCTGTGCTAAAATTTATACCATATTTGGTATCATCAAAGCCAATTGCGACAGTCCCCGTAAGAAAACGTAGTGATTGAGATGCATGAAATCACCGTGAAGTGGTTTTGCATGGTTCGATGCGGTACAGTTCGGCAAGGATGAATCAATGTCATTTAGTTAAGCGGACAGCATGATTTTCTGGCTGGGGTTTGACCAAAGTAACAGTTCAGATAGCCCATTGAACTGTTATAGTAAACGAATTATACCTTTGCGTTTTGCATCCAAATCTAATTGAATACACAGCAGCTACAAAAAGTCAAAACGCAGATACAAAATGCGTTTACTATATGTATCCAACCATTGGAAATCGCTTTGCGATGGGCTGGATACCTCCAACCTCTACATTTTATTACGGTCAGCGCAGTAAATGCGCAGACTTACCTGAACTGTTACTGACCAAAATCAAATAATTTTTTAAATTTAAAAAAAGGGTTGGCAAACAGCCCAAAATGTGCAGCCGCTTCCGTTACAGATTGGTTTTAGAGGTAACGAAAGCGGCTCTTGGTTTTGAAGTATTTTGCATTTTCATTCCAAGGGGCTGCTACGCCTGCGATTATCTTCTATGCAGCAGAACATTTATACAGCGTCAAATTAACAAGTTATTTATTTACAATTCCTAAAATAAAAGTTCAATTAAAAGTCCCAAAAATAACTTGAAAAAAAGGTCAAGTTATGATATGATAAGATTTCGTGATATATAAATTCCTTGCTTCTTCAAATAGGGGAGAGGCCAGAGACCAAAAGGAGGTTACAAAATGAACAAATATGAATTAGCCGTTGTTGTTAGCGCGAAAATCGAAGACGACGAGAGAGCAGCTACCATGGAGAGGGTTAAGACAATTATTACAAAGCATGGTGGTACAATTACGAATATTGATGAGTGGGGTAAGAAACGACTGGCTTATGAAGTGCGTAAAATGCGCGAGGCGTTTTATTACTTTATTCAGTTTGAGGGTGCGTCTACGGTTCCGGCTGAAATTGAGTCGAGAGTGCGCATCGTAGAGAACGTTGTCAGATATTTGTGCGTGAAACAGGACGAGAAATAGAGTGCGCAGCTGCAGTAAGCAGTGCGTATAGTAGGAGAAGAACTGATATGAATAAAGCAATTTTGATGGGACGTTTGACAAGAGATCCGGAGGTTCGTTATTCACAGGGAGATAACCAGATGGCGATTGCGCGGTATACGCTTGCAGTAGACAGGCGGTTTAACCGGAATAATGACGAGAATACCGCAGATTTTATTCCTTGTGTTGCGTTTGGCAAGGCAGGAGAGTTTGCAGAGCGTTATTTTCGCAAGGGAACAAAGATAGCTGTTACAGGTCGTATTCAGACTGGTAGTTATACCAATAAGGATGGAGTGAAAGTTTATACCACAGAAGTGATCGTTGAAGAACAGGAATTTGCCGAGAGTAAGAACAGCAGTGCCAATGCAGCAGGCAATTACGATGACAGATTTGGCGGCAGTCCAATGAATAGTCAGCCGGCAGCACCGATGGCAGCAAGTGACGGTTTTATGAATATCCCTGACGGAATTGATGAGGAATTACCATTTAACTAATAATCAGTTTCAATTTAGATTAAGATTTATAAGAATAGGAGGCTTTACTATGGCTTTTAATAAAACAGAAAAAGCGGACTCTCCAATGAAAAGAAGGGGCGGAATCCGCAGAAGAAAAAAGGTTTGTGTTTTTTGCGGTAAGGATAATGTAATTGACTATAAGGATACTGCTAAGTTAAAGAGATATGTTTCTGAGAGAGGTAAGATCCTACCAAGAAGAATTACAGGAAACTGTGCAAAGCATCAGAGGGCGCTCACAGTTGCTATTAAGCGTGCACGCCATATTGCGTTAATGCCTTATACAATTGACTAAATTTATATGAGTTTATAAGGATTGGCGCATTGGCAAGATTTGCGCAGTATTGGTGCACTACCACATAATTGTTAAAAATAGACCAATTATCCGGAAGGGTAGTTGGTCTTTTTTTTGCACATGGCCACCTAAAGGAAATATGTCATTGCATGGCGCATCGGTGGCGCACAAGTAGGGAAGATGAATCTTCTCTACTTGATTGCAAAGGAAAGGAGTTGAAAGCGGGAATGATTGAGGCAGTTAATTTATGTAAGCAATTTGAGCGGAGCACGAAGCGGGGAAAAAAGATGATAAAGGAAGAATTTCTTGCTGTGGATAATGTATCGCTTCAGGCGAGGGAGGGCGAGATTGTCGGGATATTAGGCCCAAACGGTGCCGGAAAAACTACGCTGTTGCGTATGTTGGGAATGTTGATGACGCCGACTTCCGGAATAATAAAAATGACAGATATGTCAGGAAATAAAATAGAGGATCTTACGAAGAAAAAGGGAGCAATTGGCTATCTTTCGGGGAATACAAAGCTTTATCAAAGATTTTCGATACGAGAATATTTGCAGTTTCTGGGGGAATTGTATGAATATCCGAAACAGGAGATTGGCGAGCGGATAAAGGAAATTTTTCAAGTGCTGGATATGGAAACATTTGCGGATAATCATATTGGAAAGCTTTCGACAGGACAGACCCAGCGTGCTTCAATTGCGCGTTGTTTAATGGCAGATCCGCAGCTTTATATTTTGGATGAGCCGACTTTGGGACTTGATATTCTCAGTGCGGATGCAATTATTTATTTTATGCAGCAGCAGAAGGAAAAGGGAAAAACTGTGCTGTATTCAACTCATTATCTGGAGGAAGCAGAAGTGCTGTGCGACCGTATTTATATGATTTGTGATGGTAGGATTGCAGCGAGTGGAACGCCGCAAGAACTGCGGATTAAGACAGCGAGCGAGAATCTGCGTGCGGCATTTCATGCAATTTATAATCGTGTAAAAGGTGATAGTCATCAGATGGAAATTGCACATTAAAAGCTATAGTTTGGTAAGGCTGCATTGTGACAGTTGAACGGTGATAAAGGAAGCATAGTGCAGTAAGGGCAGTGCGAAAAAGGAGCTGTTTGCTTTTTCTTGTACTTGGAAAGGAATAACAACGATTATGAGGAAAATAGGAATCTTAATTAAAAAGGAGATAATGGAAATTCTGCGGGACAAAAAGACATTAATAATTATGGTGCTGGTGCCGCTGATAATGTATCCATTGTTAATAATTGGAATGACGCTGGGAATGTCCTTGATTATGCAGTCGGAGGAGGAGCAGGAACATATTGTTGGATACTATTTGGAGGATAAGGCGTATTTGCAGCCGATTGAAGAATTGTATCAACAGGAAGAGTGGGATTTTGAGATTTCGTTTGTCGGGGCTTCTGCGGAAAATAAAAATGCAGTATTGGATATGGCGGACGTGTGGATTGGATTTGAGGAACGTGCGGAGGGGATCTATATAACGGTGGATTATACCTCAGCAAACACAGAATCCGAGTATACTGCGGATGCGCTAGAGGAATTGGCAGACCGCTATCGTGAAGAACTACTGATGGCAAATCTGGTACGCGAGGGACTGTCCAAGGATTTCCTTTATCCTGTTGTATTTAAGGCGGTTGACAGTGCAACAGCTACGGAAACGGTGGGAATGAGTATTGGCGGCGCAATGGGAATGTTGTTGATTACAATGATTGTGCTGGGAGCATTTTATCCGGCAGTGGATATTACAACCGGCGAGAAAGAGCGTGGAACTTTGGAAACATTGCTGACGCTTCCTGTTACAAATTTTCAGATGATTATGAGTAAGTATGTTGCCGTTACGCTGTTTGCGTGTGTAACGGCTGTGGTTTCAATGATTTCGCTTGCTGGTGCTGTGGCATTTTTGCTGCTGGGCATGCCGGAGGAATCTGCAGGCGGAATGGAGCAGGTACAATTGGCAGGATATCTTTCTAGTATTCCTATGTTGTTGGTGGCGCTCGTTACAACAGCAATGCTGATAACTGCTCTATGTATGTGTTTCTGTATATTTGCAAAAAGTACAAAGGAGGCAAACAATTATATAACGCCGGTTATGTTAGTGATTATGTTTGCATCTATGATAGGAATGGTTCCATCAATCGAATTAAATTATCGCTTCGCGCTGGTTCCGCTGGTAAATGTTTCTCTTTTGATAAAGCAAGTATTTTCACAGCAGATGGATATTATTCTTGCTGGTATTACGGTTCTGGTAAATATGGGATACAGTATTATTGTAATTTGGATTCTTGCGAAGATGTATGACAGCGAAGATATATTGTTTTCTGATGGCTTCCGCAGTTTTCGAATTTTACAGAAGCGTTCGGATATCCGTGAGGGGACAATTCCGGCAAATGGCGATATTTTAATGTGTATTGCTGTGGTATTTTTGGGAATGATTTATATAGGAAATATGGTTGGCGCGCGTAATTTTTTTGCAAGCCTTGTGGTAAATCAACTGTTTCTATTGGTGACGCCGCTGTTTGTAGTTTGGTATATGAAATCAGATAAGAAAACGCTGTTTTGCATTGAGATACCGAAACTGCGCTATATAGTCGGAACACTGATAACGTACGCAGGGGTATTTTGCATTATAATGCTGGTAAGTATGCTGATGACTGCGCTGTTTCAAGAAAGTACGCAGAATATGGCAGACGCTTTTACAGAGATTGTGAAACAGCCGTTTATTGTACTGGTAATTGTAGTTGCGCTTATGCCGGCAGTGGGTGAAGAACTGTTGTTTCGCGGATTGATATTTGGGAGTTTGCGTTCACGGATTCAAGTAAAATGGGCGATATTGATATCGGCGCTGATATTTGGATTGTTTCATATGAGTCTTGTGAAATTCCTGCCAACGGCGTGTTTAGGTGCTTTTTTAGCATATATTGTATGGCGGGGAAAAAGTATATTTTTGTCAATGATGATACATTTTTTAAATAATTTTTTATCATTAGTGGCAATGAAGTATCCAGAGGAATCTGGACGGATTTTGCCGATTTTGGCTAAGGAAATGTTTTCAGTAATTGATATCTGTGTGTTGGCGGCAATCGGCGTTGTCTGTGTGTTGGCAGGGTATATTGTGCTGAATCGTGAGAAAAGAGCGTAAGTGGAATAAAATGTTGGGTGTTTTATGCATATAAATAAGATGAAAAAAGGACGGGCAGGATACTTGACGAGATTTGCAGAAGGTGTATATAATAAAGATGTTTCACGTTGTAAGGAACAGAACAGTTTCTAAATAGGTTTAAGTGATTAGAGGAAGGAAATTTGTTTATGCACAAAAAGGATTTTCATAGGAATTGCTACGGTGCAGCTTGTTGTCTGGCTTTAATTCTGGCGTTGTCTGGCTGTTCCGCTTCAAATGCAAATGGAGCACAGGGAAATCAAGCCTCGGGGGCACCGTCCACAGAACGTGCAGCAGATAATCAGCAGGCAGCAGGAACACAGCAGAATGAAACAGAACAAGAGATCGGAACGCAGCCGAATACAGTAGGACAGGAAACAGGAACGCAGCAAAATGCGGCAGGACAGGATCTTGGAACACAGCAAAATGCGGTAGGACAAGAAACAGGAACGCAGCAAAATGCGGCAGGACAGGATCTTGGAACACAGCAAAATGCGGTAGGACAAGAAACAGGAACGCAGCAAAATGCGACAGGACAGGATCTTGGAGCACAGCAAAATGCGGTAGGACAAGAAACAGGAACGCAGCAAAATGCGGCAGGACAGGATCTTGGAACGCAGCAAAAT
>VSNQ01000105.1:0-7125 GCA_009774395.1 Lachnospiraceae bacterium | reverse complement strand
CACAGCAAAATGCGGTAGGACAAGAAACAGGAACGCAGCAAAATGCGGCAGGACAGGATCTTGGAACGCAGCAAAATGCGGCAGGACAGGAGATAGGAAGTCAGGATTTTGGGTATCACCAACATGATGAACCAGCAGCAGGACAGCATTCGTCTGGTAATGAAATTGATTTGGAGACGGCTAAGCGTATTGCACTGCAGAATGCGGGAGTGGAATCCGCAGATGCAGCCTTTACTAAGGCGCAATTAGACTATGATGATGGCGTGGCAGAATATGAAATTGAGTTTGTTGCAGGCTCTACGAAATATGAGTATGAAATTAGTGCAGCAAATGGCACGGTGCTAAAGTCGTCAAAGGAGTCAGTGGAGCAGATTTCTGGCGGCACGTCCTCACAGGCCTCTATTTCTGTTGACGAGGCAAAGTCGATTGCTTTGAATTATGCAAAGTTTACGGCAGATCAGGTGGTTTATACGAAGTCCGAACTGGATTATGATGATGGAAGGGCAGAGTATGAAATAGAATTTTACGCTGGCGGAAAAGAGTACAGCTTTACCATTGATGCTGTTTCCGGCACGGTTTTGGAGATGGAAATAGACTAGTATAACGGGACTGCTTTGCTGGGAAAAGCAGCCCCGATTTTTCAGTATAATATGCGTGTGGCAAGGTTATGGTATGGCAGAGTAAAATGCGAACGAATATTTTATGACATACTGTTTACCGTCTTGTATTTGTAGAGCATTTCAGCGTGATTTTGCTCCTCGACTTGGATATCGGCAAGGAGCTTGCGTACATCCGAGTCACCAAAGCAGAATACATCTGTATTGTATTCAGAAGAAACTAATTTTTCGGTGCTGATGCAGTCGGTTGCTAAGAAGCAGTCAGATTTCTTTTCGGCAGAGTTTGCCATTTTGTTATAAGTTGCAGTTGGATTGTAAGATTTTCCGTCGCTGTCATTGCAGTTGCAGGAGGGAACGGAGCCGTTTAATACTTGATTTAAGGAATCATAGTGCTGCTGTTCTTTCTTTTGTAGCGTCTTGAACAGATCCTTTAAAACAGGATCATGCGCTTCCATGGAATATTTGCCGTATTTCTCAATACAGCTTTGCTCTTGTGTCTGCAAATCCTTGATTGCAGCAGTTTCTTTTTCATTTAAAATCATTGCTGGTTACCTCTTTTCTTGCTATTTTGCATAGTATTAGTAGTAGTTCGTAACAGTTCAGCCTAGGACTTTGCACTACGCTGTAAAGTCCGTAAGAACACATAATGGTTGAGATGCATCAAGCCATCGCGAAGCGATTCTGCATGGCTTGCTGTTTAACAATTCAGCAAGGCTAAATTGTTACAGTAGTTCAAATAATGCGTTGTATTATTGAAACTGTCGCAATAAGCTTTCCGTATACAAGATATCGTAGAAATATCCGTACCGTGTTAGACTATCCTGTATCCGTTTGCCTTAATGTGACGTCCCTTACTATTATTGGATTAGATAAGCTTTTTTATGCACATGGGTATTCAAAGCAAGATTGTCAGCATAGCTGACGCGTGAAGAAAACCTATAAAAGGAGGTGCGTTTTTGGCTTTTTTTAGAAAAATTACGGTAAATGGAAAGACTTTTGAATGGAGGTTTTCGGTGGATAATTATGATTGGCAGCTTCCATCGCATTTGGTGTTTCGGGCACCGGAGCGGAAATTAAAGATAATTTTATATTTTATTCCGGACGATAACGGTAAAAGCGTGCAGATTGGAAAATGCCCGTTTCAGACAGGGCTTCGCGCGTTTAGGGAGGGAGAAGTTGTATTGATTAATTTAAACCAGCCCCGTTTTGTGGCAGAATTGCTGCAATATCTTTTGGAGGTGCGGATAAAACCAGAGGAAACAGGGATTGTAACGTTTTCAGACGGGAAGGAGATTTTGCGGGTGCTGGGATACACGTTTCAATATTTTTTAACGGAGGTATAAAATGGATTTACAGAGTGGATTTCCTAAGAAAACACTTTTTTGGAAATATATGCTTGTGGGACTGCAGGGAATGTATCAGGAATATGATTTATATGAGCGGCTGGCGAAAGATCGGCGGTTTGATATGTCGCGCCATTTAAAAAAGACAATGGACAGGCTCTATCAAGCAGCTGCGACAGGGCATCGTTTGGATGATAAGTATATTTTAACAATCGAGTGCAGTTACTTTGAACCGCGGGATAAATGGGAAGAACTGGCGTTGCAGATTGTAAGGGATCTGGAGGACTTTTTTCGGATTGTATATGAAAAGGATTGTAAAAAGGCAGGCGCATTTTTAAAACGTCCGGTGCAGATCTTAGAGCAGTTTGCAGCGTTTAGCCCCAATATTGATTTAGAGAAAGCAACAAAAAAGGAGCAGCAGTATCTTGCGCAGTTGATTCAAGAAGTATCTGCTGTAGATAAAAGCGGGAAAAAGGCGTGTATTGAAACGATAAAGCAGAGTGCACGCCCTTCTTTAATTGGAGAGGAACTGCTGGAACACCGTGCGCCGATACAAAAGGAAAAGCCGGATAAGAAAAACTTTCCGCTGATCCGCAGGACTTCGCTGCGATATGATTATGATATCGAGCGATTGAAAAAAATGAAGGAATTAAATCCTGCGCAATGGGAAGGCACAATGTGTCTGGAAGCGGAAACGGTTTTGGCAGGCTGGTATCGCTCTGCGCTGGAAACGCTTTACTCGCTGGAACTTTTTGAATATGGGTATCCACTGCATGGAGAAGCTTTTAATCATGAGCGGCATCTTGAGGCAAGTATTTCAGGCGCAATGGTGCGGGCGTATGCATCAGGCGCTAAGGAACTGCTTGCGCGGCTGTATTATTTTTCTTATGATAAAAGCAGCAAAGATCTCTATGAATTGCTGTGCGGAAAGGCAGACGCAGAGCAGTATGCAGAAGCTGATAAAGAAGGGCATATAAACAGTGGTATTCTTGCGGTTCTGCAAGGGGATGGGAAGGCGTTGACCAAAGAATTGCTTGAGCGGGTGCGTTACATCCGCGGTTGGTACGAGTTGTATAGTATTGCAACAGATGAATGGGGCTATATGCTTGTGCGCCTTGCGGAGGAAAGAGGACTTGCCTATCAAAAGGTAGAAGCGGCTGAACTGCTTGACTGTATTGTGCGGCAGCCAGTATATTCCGAAGTACAGTGGGAAAAACGGGAAGAAACGGAGCAGTGGCTGGAAGCTGCGAAAACAAAGCATTTTCGGCTGGATAAAATATTTCCTTATGTGGAGGAGGGAAAAACGGGAAGACGACCAGACACTTCTTTGGACACAATTGCCTACCTAGGCCCGACGGACAATGAGGAAGCGCTTCGGTTGTGTAAGGAATTGGATTATCAAGGGCTATATCAATACGCCGAGGAGGTAATAAAGAGCGGGGAGCATCTTTATCTTGGATATACCATACGGGCGTATGCACATATGCAGCTTTACAGAGAACAGTATCAATGGGAGCAGGTATTTGCGGATTTAAGCGAAGCGATTCAGTATAGTTATCTGGAAGACAATGCTTTCTGGAGAAGGCTCGAGGTTATGGTGCGGCGGTCGAGGGCTTTGATTAATCCAGATAAAGAATCGGAAGTATACCGTCAGGATATTGCATATTTACAGCAGACGGATGAAAATAAAGCATGGTATTATCGGGGGATATGAAAACGTTCTTCAAAACGCCGCAATGTGTCCTTAAGTCCGCTGTCAAGATAGGTTATTGCGCGGGAATAAATGGTATCGGGTATTTTTTTATAATAAGCATGCGCAATGCCGCCTGTAATGCAGGCAATAGTATCACTGTCGCCGCCAATGGAAATGGCTTTGCGGATAGCATCTTCGTAGGAACTGGATTCTAAGAAGGCTTGGATTGCAGGTGGTACAGAATAAGAAGTACGGCTGTTAAATACATAGGTATCGCGTAGCTGATCTAATGGCACACTGAGTTTATAGTGCAGTTTCTTGGAAAGATAATGCTGGATTTCGTCTTTGTCACAGTCTTTGCGTGCTAGAAAAATGGTGGTGGCAACTGCCAGCGCGCCGCGGATTGCTTCGGGATGGTGGTGCGTATAGTGGCAGCTTTGTTTGACTTCGTTTTGCACTTCGCTAAGTGAATCAAAAGCACAGCCGATTGCGCTTACACGCATAGCAGCACCGTTTCCGTAGCTCCTTTGAATGTTAAGATTTTCTGATAAAGCCCATTTTGCAAACATCTGCCCATAGCCAGCGTTGGGGTAACGGCGATAGTATTGTTTGAACCAGAGCGCGTAACTTTGGGCAGAAGTGATTGGTGGCGGTAGAAAGAGAAAATGTTTGCTTTGTGTTTGGGTTAATAATTTTTCTGTAATGGCTATGGTCATAACTGTGTCGTCTGTAAAGGCGCTTCCAGCAGGGAATAGCGGGAAGTCTTCTGTTTTTACATTGTGAAGTTCATAAGTGGAACCGATAATATCACCGAATACTGCACCATACATACTAAATTTCTCCTTTATGCTATCTGAACCTGTTGTATAAACAAGCCATCCTGAATTAAAGTTTCGTGATAAATATTGTTATAGCGGTTTAATAGTTCAGACACGTTGTAAAGCCCAATACCGTGTCCAGCCCCTTTTGTGGTTACGCCTTTCTTATACATCTGTGTAACAGAAAGTCCTTTGTCAATAAATGTATTTGATATAATAAATACAGTATCCTGATTCATCTTACCGAGGTGAAAATGAATCATTGGATTAGCGGTTTCCAGACACGCTTCGATAGCATTATCCAGATAAATTCCAAGCATTCTGATTAGATCAATGGATTCCATATGAATGGAGTCAATTTCATCCGGAATATCAATCGTCACGTCAATATTTTGATTGACCGCCAAGAGCAGCTTTGTATATAAAATACTTTTCAATTCTAATATATGGATATGCAATAAGTTGTTTAATGACGCATTTTTTTGTGTGAGATTATTCTGCATTGGTAAAATATGATTATAGAAAAAGGTTTCCAGTTCATCATATTTTTTCTCATCAATATAGGCAGCAAGCGAAGCCATAATATTAATATAGTCATGCTTGAACGAGCGCAGATTATTATATACCATTTCTAAGTTTTTGGTGTATTCATTTAAGTTTTCCAGATACTCCACTTTTTTCTGGGCTTCATAATTTTTCCTAGCTGTATACAATACAATAAAAATCATACTGATTGTAAACAAAAAATAAAGGACAATTGAAGAAACCATTAAAATAAACTCTCTGTGTGTAATTTCCAAGGTGTCAAAAAAGGACGCCAGCGTAAGAATCATATAAGCACAAAGTAGAAGGGTTAAAACAATGAAAGTAAGCAGTTTTTTGCTCATATTATCAAAAATATGGATAAGATATCTCTGAAACAATTGTCTGATCAGATAAATAATAGGGCAGGAAACAACAATTGTACAAATGCTAAATATAACAATCAGAAATTTATCAGCATTAAATTCTTTAATGGAGAGATTCCATAGTATATTAGCAGCAAGCGTCAACAAATTGATTACAATGCAGTTTACAATATAACCAAGCGGAATATAAAAAACAGAATATAATTGCTTAGTAAATTTTACTAACAGGATCGAAGCTGCTGCCAGAATAAAAAACAACATCGGATAAAAGGTAAAATAATCCATTGTGAAAAAAAGCACCAAAAATAACAAATAGAAAAGGGGATATTTCTTTATGGGAAGATGTGGATAAGCCAATATAAAAATATCAATAATCATCATTAGCGCAGTAACGATGGAAGCAGTTATATATAGTGCAATCATAAAAAACTCCTAACCCGGATACTGGATATACCAGAACCAAAATTTTGCCATTTTGCGCAAGATTTTATTTTTAAGTGCCTGAAGGCAGTATGATTTTGGTGATTTGCTTTGATAAGGGGCACACAAAACTGCCAGAGCGTTTTCATTATACTTCATTGTGGTTCAATTGGCAAGAAAAAGAGCATTTATGATGCAAAAATAGACGTTTACGACAGAAAAGATAAAACAGGGATTTTTATTTTATAATTAAGTTTTAAGGAATGTTTAAGCAATCGGATTGCAAGGGAAATTATTTTTGACAAGTTTCAGGTATTTCGCATAATATCAAAATAGAAAAGTTTTTGGCAAATCCAAAGGGAATGGGTTGCCGCTTTATTGGAAAGGAGAAAAGGCAGTATGTTGAAAATATATATATGTGAAGATATGGAAGCAGAAAGAGATAAAATGCAGAAAGTGATTGAGAATATTGTTCTTATGGAAGATCTGGATATGGAACTTTGCTGTGTTTCAGCAGATCCGTTTAAAATTCTCGAAAAAGTCAAAGAAACACAAGATGTTGGAATTTATTTTCTGGATATTGCTCTGGGGGTAGATATGACAGGTTTGACGCTGGCACAAGAAATTAGGAAATATGATCCAAGAGGTTTTATTATTTTTGTAACCACACATTCGGAAATGAGCTATATGACATTTATTTACAAATTGGAAGCGTTGGACTTTATTTTGAAGGATGCACCGGAAGAATTGGGAAAAAGAGTATATGATTGCATTCTTAAAGCGAATCAAAGATTTGTGTCTGTTAATAATAAAGTACACGCAAATTTTTCGGTGAAAGTAAATGAAAAGGTATTTACCGTTGATTATGACGATATTTTGTTTTTTGAAACATCTCCGAATGTACATAAGATTATTTTACACTGTAAAAATCGTCAGATGGAATTTTTAGGGAAAATAAAGGAGATTGAAAAAGAGGTTGATGGGCGATTTTATCGCTGTCATCGCTCCTTTTTGGTGAACAAGGACAATATTAGGGAAATTGATTTTCAGCATCGCGTGATTTATATGGTCAATGGTGATGAGTGCCTGATCTCGTCCCGCATGATGAAAGGATTAAAGTAAAAAAAGTTAGGCAGTTGCTGAAAAGGAGGCTGTTACGGCGAAGTATTTCGTTATAATTAAAGGATTTAAAAAATTTAAACGGACAGTAGATATTGACGTTTGCGATGCATAAATGCGATCTAAGGGAATTTTAAAATCGAAAATGACGCAAAACAGAGATTTGAATATATAATCGTGAGAGCCAGAAAAAAGTAGATATAATTA
>VSNQ01000104.1 GCA_009774395.1 Lachnospiraceae bacterium | reverse complement strand
TATGCAAATGCCCAACAAAGCAGCATAAGTACTGGCTTCGGGATTGGAAATGCGAGGCGGGGTTCACGGATTCAGGTGTATATTAACTAGGATTGGAGGCAGCAGTTTTGATTGAGGTGAAAAATATTACAAAGCGATATGGTAATCATGTGGCTGTGGATAACTTGTCGTTTCAGGTTGAGAAGGGGATGATCTATGGTTTTCTCGGCCCGAATGGTGCAGGAAAATCCACAACAATGAATATTATGACTGGGTATATTGCGGCGACAGATGGTACTGTAGAAATTAATGGTTATGATATTCTGAAAGAGCCAGAAAAGGCAAAGAAGTGTATTGGCTATCTGCCGGAACTTCCGCCGGTTTATCCAGATATGACAGTAGAGGAATATCTTATATTTGTGGCGGAAATAAAGCAGGTTAAGAAAGCGGAGCGTAGAGATCAGATTGCATCCATTATGGAGCAGACGCAGATAGCGGAGGTAAAAGGCAGGCTGATTCGTAATCTGTCAAAGGGATATAAACAGCGTGTTGGGCTTGCACAGGCAATTGTAGGATATCCGGAAGTGATTATCCTTGACGAGCCAACGGTCGGTTTAGACCCAAAGCAGATTATCGAAATGCGCGAATTGATTAAAACGCTTTCCGAGAAACATACGATTATTTTAAGTTCCCATATCCTTTCGGAAGTCAGTGCAGTGTGTGATCATATTATGATTATTTCAAAAGGAAAGCTGGCGGCAAGTGATACACCGGAGGGATTAATGACACTGTTAAAAGGCGGGAAGCAACTGGAGATCAGCGTTTTAGGAGAGCAGGAGCGGTTTGAAAAGATTTTAAGTGAAATCGAGGACATTGAAAATTATAAGATAGCAGCAGATACAAATAAGAAAGAACTGCATGGCGTAGTGCGCTTTGGAGCGGATAAGGACATTCGGAAGGAACTATTTTACCGTTTGGCGGCGTCTGATATGCCAATTATGTCACTGGGATTGTCTGAAAAATCATTGGAGGACGTATTTCTTGCGTTAACAGAGGAGGAAACAGCACATGACAGCGATATTTAAAAAGGAATTAGCGTCTTATCTGCATTCTGTAACAGGCTGGCTGTTTATGGCGGCAACCATAGGCTTTTTTGCAATGTATGCATCTGTTTATAATATGCTCTATGGCTTCCCCTATATAGCGTATCCATTAGATGCTATCTTAATATTATTTTTTGTTACAATACCGATATTGTCTATGCGGATTATGGCAGACGAGCGGCGTCAGAAAACAGATCAGCTTCTGTTGACATCACCAATATCTATAGGAAAGCTGGTATTGGGGAAATACTTGTCAATGGCTGTGATCTTTTTAATTCCGGTGGTGATTTTTTGCCTATTTCCATTGTTTTTAAGCCGATATGGTTCTGTTCCAATGGTGGAGTCCTATGTGGCAATCCTTGCCTTTGCTCTTTATGGTTTAGCAGCGATAGCAGTAGGAATGTTTATTTCCAGCTTAACAGAAAATTTGGTGATTGCGGCAGTAATAACATTTGGGGTGTTATTTTTAACCTATATGATGCAGGGAATCAAAAGTCTAATTTCCAGCACAGGAAATTTGCTTACGGAATTTCTTGGAATATTTGATTTTTATTCGCATTACAGTAGTATGGTAAGCAGCGTATCGGATGTAACAGGAAACAGCAGATTAATTACCATTTTTGATGTAACATCTGTTATTTATTTCTTATCCGTAGTGATTTTGCTACTGTTTTTCACGGCGCAATCCATTCAAAAACGAAGATATACGGTATCGGTTCAGCATTTTTCCCTAAAAAATGCTGCGATGGGCGCATATAGTTCAGTAACAATCGTTATTGTAATAGCGCTTATGGTTGTGATAAACTTAATTGTAGGGAAACTACCAAGCAAATATACAAGTATTGACGTATCGGCAAATCAGCTTTATGCCGTTTCTGAGCAGACCCAAAGTATTGTTGGCACTCTAAAGGAGGAAGTCACCATCTATGTGCTTGCGAGCGAAGAGAATGCGGACAGTATTTTAAAACAAACACTAGATCGGTATCAGGAACTCTCTGACAATTTGCAGGTAAAGTATATAAATCCTTTGGTGAATCCGCGCTTTGCAAGCGGGTATACAACAGAAAGTGTTTCGGTAAACAGTTTAATCGTAGAAACACAGAAGCGTTATAAAGTGATTCCATATGAAACGCTGTACGAAACGCAGGTGGATTATTCAGGATATACCTACCAGCAGAATGTGACGGGCTATGACGGAGAAGGGCAAATAACCAGTGCGATTTCTTACTGCACAGGTGACGATATGCCAAAGATTTATATTATTGCAGGACATAATGAATATACATTTGACAGTGGATTTACGTCTGCTATTGAGAAAGAAAATATTACATATGAAACCATTAGTTTAATGGATTATAATGCGGTGCCAGAGGACGCAGAATGTATATTAATTCATGCGCCGGAGAAAGATTTTTCCAAAGATGATGCAGACAAAGTAATTGCATATCTAAATAACGGCGGAAAGGCTGTAATTACAACAGAGTATGTAACGGAGGATCAGCCAAATTTTGAGCGGATATTATCAGAATACGGCATGACGATTCAAAAGGGCTGTGTAGTCGATAATAACGCAGAAAATTTCTATCAGGCACAGTTTTTGCTGCTGCCCAATGTTGTAGATGCAGACGAAACAAAAGGGCTTGGTGGCGAATACAGCTATGTAATGGCGCCGTTTGCACAGGCGGTCAATGTTCCAGAAAACAGCGTTGAAAACTTAATGTATACAAAACTTCTCACCACTTCGCAAGATGCTGTTTTAAAGAGCGGCAGCCAAGAGATTGCTACTTTTGCAGCAGAGGAGGGGGAGCCAGCCGGAACATTTTGTATTGGTGTGAAGGCAGAGAAAACGCTTGAAGAAAAAACAGGTGTTATGTATGTGTTTTCTAGTGCGCAGCTGTTTACAGATCAATATGACAGTTATGTGGCGGGCAATAATAAGCAGCTTTTTGTAAATATTATGGGAACAATCGCAGACCATGAAGTTACTGTAGCGATTCCGGTAAAAAGCTATGAAATGCAGTGGCTGACTGTGGCAGAAAAGGATGTTGTGTTAGTGAAAACAGTGGGAATGATTTTGATTCCAGTTGCACTGGTAATTACAGGATTGGTGATTTGGCTCCGCAGAAGAAGATATTAGTTATAGTTCGGCAAGGCTGAATTGTAACAGATGTTAAATTTTTAGACATAAATAGTAAGGGGGCAGAATATGAAAAGGCAGAAAAAGCAGTTGGCAGTGTTGACAGTTGTATTAATAGCGGCTGTTATTATATTAATTGTGCTTATAAAATATTTCGATAAGGCGTCGGAGGATGCTTCAGAAGAAAACCATTTTACAATCAATAATATTCAAGCAGACAAAGTAATACGGTTTGCTTTTACCAACAGCGCCGGAACTGTTTCATTGACAAAAAATGCGCAGGAGTGGATTTATGATAACGACAGTTCTTTAGATATGGACGAGGATAAAGTCACAGAATTAATACAGACTGTAGCACCCCTGAATTCAGAGAATCGGATAGAAGAAGTGGAAAACTTGGAGATGTATGGACTTGCAGAACCCGCATTAACGATATTGGTATCGGACGGGGAGGAAGTCTGCACCATGATGATTGGCGACTTAAACGAAATGACGGGAACTTACTATTTATGTCTTGAGGGAAAAGAGAGTGTTATATATGACGTAAATCCACAGATCGTAAGTGCCTTTGGCACAACGCTTGAGGACTTAGTCACTGCTAAGGAACAGACAACCGAGGCGCAAAGCACAGAAGAACCGACGGAAGGGGTTGAATAAATATGGTATTGTATATTTATATTGGAAAAGAAAATTTGCTGGAATATATATCGTTACAATTCCCCCATGCCAGTCTTTATCAGCTTATAGGTTATTGAGGTGTGAATTATAACAGATTTTGCACACAAAATGCTAAAGTAAAAAAGCGAAAGCTTTTAGCTTTTTGGTGCATAATTCCCACTACTTTGGCGTGGGTGTGAAAAGTAACCATATATCACCATAATTTTAATAAAAATTTCAGAAAATCTTGACATATCCATAGGGAATATGATAAGATTCAATGGATATTGTAAGAATAAGGCGAGCTTTCCAAGGCTTGCCTTATCAGCGTTAGAAGGGATGATGAAAATTATGAAAAAGAAATGTTTACTAAGGAAAGGAATCGCATTGCTGTTAACAGCAGCAATGATTACTAGGGGGGGGGTATAGTGCTGATAGCACACTGCAAAAGGTACAGGCAGCAGAAACGGTATATACAGAGGAGAATCAAGGGGAAACGGAAGGAAAGACCAGCCAGCCGAAGAAAGCAGATTCTACAAGTACCCTTAAAGCGGACAAGTCAAAAAATGGTCATTCAGAAAACAGCACAATACAAGTGTCAGAATCAGACAAATCAAAATTGGAATCCACAGCAAATACAGAAAAAACAAGGGAAAGTGAAGCCGCAACGGAAGATAATACAAAATCTAGTGCAGAAACGAAAGTTAACTCAGATACTGCCAATGAAACAAAAGTTGACATAGAAATTACAGCAGAAAGTGATACAAAAGCTACAACAGAGAATAATACAGAAACAGAAAACGAAACAGAAACAGCAACAAAGAATGAAACAGAAACGAGCAGCGAAACAGAAACAGCAACAAAGTATGATACAGAAACAGGAAACGAAACAGAAACAGCAATAAAGAATGATACAGAAGCAGGAAACGAAACAGAAACAGCAATAAAGAATGAAACAGAAGCAGGAAACGAAACAGAAACAGCAACAAAGTATGATACAGAAACAGGAAACGAAACAGAAACAGCAATAAAGAATGAAACAGAAACAGCAACAGGAAGCAGTACAGAAGGCACAACAGAGAGTGATACGGAAACAGGAAGCGAAACAGAAACCGTCACAGAGATGGATACAGAAAACACGTCAGAAGTTGCTACAGAAACGGAAACAGAGGGCAGCACAGAAACCGAAACGGAAGCTGAGATAGAAACGGAAGAAGAAATCACAGAGGAGGAAACCACTGTCGTTGAAGAAGAACGTATAGAAGAATGGAATGATACCATGGCAACATCAACGGCGACAGATGCCAGAGGAATAAACCTAAATGTTGATGGAAAAATTGCAGGTGTTATCAACCCGGGACAGCCAACAACAAGAGAGCAGTCATGGGGGAATGGAGAAGGTAGTTATATTTATTATGGTAACTATTATCAGTCAAATAGTAATGATCCGAATGAACCTGTAAGATATCGTGTATTGGATAATGCAAACAGCAGTAAAGAAGGAGGGAATGCGGACAGCATCCTTTTGTGGTCAGATAAGATAATGGATGCAATTCCTTATTGGGAAAGTAAGCAATCAATCAACGGAGAGGATATATGGACAGACAGTCTTGTGCGTAAATGGTTGAATGCTGAGAAATATGAAGATTATAAAGATGTCTTAGAAGATCCAAATAAAAGTAATTATACAAGAGATGGGTATTTAGGCACTGCTTTTTCTCCCGCAGAACGTGGATTTATTCAGGAAACACGTAAAGAGAAGGAGATTGATGGCTATGGACATTCAGCATTTGAGTATTCTTCTAGTTTGGAAGATGATAAAATATACTTGCTAAGTCTTGGAGAAATTGAAACAGAAAAGTATGGATTTTATCAGTATACTCCGGGAAACAATGATAATGTAAATAGTAGGCATTTAAACGTTACAAGCTATGCATATGATAAAGGTGTTGAAAAATATTGGAGAGGAAATAGCTGGTGGTTGCGAACATCTGTTTCTGTAAAGCCAAGCGGTTATGAAGGAGCTGTAGTATATACACGATATTATGATTATCAACATGATGATGGTATTATAAATGAAGGAGGGGTTTTATCAAGTACTGTTATCGGTGTAGCCCCAGCCTTCAACCTTAACCGTTCCCAAATCCTACTTGCAATGGAAGCGGTCGACAACGCATCGATTAACAAAACGACACTCGGACTTTCCAAGGTTCAGGGAACTTCAGCCAGTCAGTGGCAGCTAACGATGTTAGATACCAGCCAACAATTTCAAATTGGAACAGCACAGAGAGATGGAACGACTATTACAGTACCTTATACATATCGTTATACTGGCTCTAACGATACAGACGCCAACCAAATTTCGATTATGATAACAGACAAACCGCGCACAGAGAACGGCGTACAGGTACTCTATTACGGAAAAGGCAAAACAGATGGTGAAATAGATAGTTCCAGCGAAGTGACATTTGACTTACCCAGCAATTTTGACTATGAAGGCAGTAATTGGCATACTTATATTTTTTCAGAACAGGTAAATGGTTTTCGACAGACAGATTTTGCCAGTGAACCGGTTGAAATTCCAAGCAGTGAATTAAATCTAAAACCTATTAATACCATAGCAATTACAGGTGTTGACGTTCCGGCAGGCGGTCTGCTTTTAGATGAATTTGCGGACTGTGCAGCAGAGGGAATTATAGAAACGACTGCCCCCATAATATGGAATCCTGCCGATATTACAGCAGGCTTTGCCGTAGAATATACAGCAGAAATCCCTTTAACAGCCAAAGAAGGATATAAGTTTATAGCGGAAGCGGCTGCTACAGTGAATGGGAATCCAGCAGAATTATCTTATAATGAAGCAACAAAGGCTTTAACAGTAAGCTATACTTTCCCGAAAACAGAAAAGGCAAAACTTATCAGTATTCCGCCGATTGAAGATATTGAAATGCCCAACGGTACGCCGCTGGAAAGTTTCAAACTGAAATTAGAAAATTTAAAGTATATACCCATTGAAACTGAGGATGAAAACACGAATCAGGCGCAGGTAACGTGGGATTTAGATAAAATTACCACAAGCACTTATGACCCCTCTAAAAAGACAGAGCAGATATTTACAATAAATGGAACGATTACACTGCCCGAAAATATTATTAATACAGACAGTATATCTCGTATTGTGAAAGTTACCGTAATTGTATCAGCGGCAGAAGCAGTTGCGCTAACAATTGATGTACCAGTTGGCGGCAGGGAACTGGCAGAAAGCGCATATTGTCGCACAGAGGGAATCGAGGAACGGAATCCACGGATTCAATGGAGTCCGGCAGAGCAGACAGCAGGCTTCAACAAGGTATATACCGCAAAAATTACGCTCACAGCATTGCCTTCATTTACCTATACAGAGGGAACAAAAGCAACTGTTAATGGAAGGTCAGCAGACACAGAATTTGACAACAGTACAAGGATAATGACAGTGCGTTATGAATTTCCGGCAACAGACAAGGCAAAGCTGGTTCGTATTCCAAAACCTGATAATATTGAAAATGTTGCAAATGGTTCTGATAAGACAGCAGCAGGACTGGGGCTTCCAGAAAAAATAGCCATTGTGACAGAGGATAAGGAAACAAACACGGCAGCCGTACGATGGGATTTAGATAATCTAGCAGAAGGAAGTTACGACCCATCCATTAAGACAGAGCAGACATTTCGGGTAAACGGTGTTGTGACACTTCCTGAAAATATTCAAAACCCTGATAACATTTCACTGAAAATACAAATTCAGGTTATGGTATCAGCAGAAGGTGCGTTTTTTATTGAGCTTGACAGAGCGCAGCAGCTAAATCCAACTTCACCAGAAGCGGTAGGCTATGCAACCGTTACACTGAAAAAAACGTCAATGGTTTATACAGGAGCACAGCTTCGTCCAGCGGTCACAGTGAAATACACCTATCTTGAATATAATGACAGCGGAATGAAAAGCAAGAAAAAACAAAAAACATTAAAAGAAAACGTTGATTATACGATTACCTATAAAAATAATATTGATGTTCATAATGGTTCAGGAAGTAATGCACCAAGTATTGTTTTAAACGGAATCGGGGATTTTTCTGGTGCAATCCGCAAGAATTTTATTATTACGCCGAAAGATATAAAGAATGTAACCATAGAGCCGATCGGTGATATGATTTACACGGGTATGGATTTAAGCGGACAGGTTAAAGAGGCGATTGTTGTCAGAGATGGCAATTCTATTCTTAACCCTGAACGTGATTACACGGTATCCTTTTTCACTGGGAAAAAAGGAACAGTTCCTGTCTATAATGTAACTGGTACATATATGCAAGATACACAGATGCGGGTTGTAATTACTGCAAAGACTACGGGAAATTATAAGGGCACGGCAAAGAAAAAAGCAACGTTTTATATTCGTGGTTCAGTAGAAAACAGGACAAATTTGTCATATGATTATGGCTTGCAGGTTAGCTTTAAGAAAAATCTAAGTGAAAAACCGCTGATTTACAATGGTAAACCGCAGAAACCGGCATTGGATATCAAATTAAATGGTAAAAAACTTTCATCCAAAAATTATAGTTTGATTTATGAAAATAATATTAATGCAGGTGTAAATACGGCAACGGTTACGATTCTAGGAAAAAATGCCTGCTATGGTAAGAGAAGCCTGTCCTTTTCTATACAGCCGAAAGATTTTTCGAAAGTCAGCGTAAAAGGTCTTTCCAAAATTTACTTTAGAAAAAGCATCAGTGATTTAAAGCCATTCGTGAAAGATGGCAACAAGGTTCTTGTGCAAGGTCAAGACTTTAAAATGGATGTTGAGGAGATTGGAAATATACAGTTCTTGGGAAGCAAACTTCCTGTACTGCAAATTACATTAACGCCAACGTTGGAAAATACCAATTATATTCCGAATACAGTAAAACGTATAAAGGTCACTGTAACGAAACGGAAATTAACGGATCGCTTTAATACAAAGATTGTTGTAGAAAATGCAATTTTAACACCGGAAGCAATGGTAAACGGTGCTCAGCCGCTAGTGACAGTGAACTATAATTCAGAAACATTAAAGGAGGGCATAGATTATACACTTTCCTATAAGAAAAATAAGAAAATCGGAACGGCACAGGTAGTTATCACAGGAATTGGCGCATATTCTGGCAAGAGAACGATTAAGTTTCAGATTATAAGTCCATAAAAAGCTGTTGTATAAAAAATTATAATATTTTGAAAAACTGCCTTGCAATGGCACTTGATTTCAGATATTTTATGAAATTGTGTTAATATTGTATTAATTTATATAAATTGTATTTATTTTTGCAATGATTTCTAAATAGATACTACAATATTGCCGATATATTTGGAAAAGGTTATAAAATGCACTTAGATTTGTGCCTTTTGTAACCTTTTTTATGCACACGGGCATCCAAAGGAAATATGTCAGCAGAAGCTGATAGATGTCCGGCGCACGAGTAGGGGAAGGTGGATCTTTACTACTTGAGTTACAATATTATATGAATACCATAGTTTCAACATAATAAGGACATTATGGACAATTTTTTTAAATACCTAACAAGGAAGTAGGGGGGACAGAAAAATGGTTATTCAACACAATTTATCGGCAATGTCTGCCACAAGGCAAAACAAAATAGTCGGACAGGGGGTGAAAAAGTCAACAGAGAAGCTTTCAAGCGGGTATCAGATTAACAGAGCAGCAGATAATGCTGCGGGACTTTCCATCTCCGAAAAAATGCGCTATCAAATCAGAGGTTTAACACGCGGCGCCGAAAATATCCAGGAGGGCATTCATTATTGTCAGGTTGCTGACGGTGCACTCAATGAGGTAACCGAAATGCTGCAAAGAATCAATGAATTAGCGGTACAAGCTGCAAATGGAACAAATTCTGAAATTGACAGGTCATATATTGATACCGAAGTCGAACTAATAAAAAATGAAATAGATAGAATATGTATGACCACAAAATTTAATGACATCTATTTGTTTAAATGTGACACACTTCGTGATTCTTTTGATTCTTCTGTATATACTTTACGATATGATGGTTACCCAGCCGATATGTATATCTATAATGATACTTATGACGCTGCCACGGGAACAGCTACTTATGGAGGAATTGCATATAAGGGAAAACGATATGCATGGGCAGATATCAGTCCCAATATGTACAACAGTCAAACTGGTGAATTTAATGCGGGAACCTATACACTGCGGGCAGATGACGGTGCTTGCTTAACCATGAAATGTGAACAAGGCAGTAAACCGCCGCAAGTATCAAGAGAATATACTACACACGCAGATGTAAACGGAATATCTGTCAATGGTGAATTAATTAAGTGGGATCAAGTATGGGATTCCAACGGAAACGCATTTAATCCAAATCAAATTGAAGCGGGAACACATTCTTTTCAATACCACGGGGTTACGGTTTCTTTTGATGTGGAACCAGAGGACTCTTTTTCTGCTATTGTATCCAAACTATCGGGAACAAGATGGCGAAGCAATTATCGAATTCCCTATGAAGAAACCGCATTGTCGGCTGATTTTTCGAAAAGTTATTTCGCATTTATGAATGGAAAGGAAGTAAATAGTTATTTAACCAATCATGTAATCGATCCCGACAAGGATTACACGCTCCGTGCTGGAAACGGAGAAAACCAGACATTTGATGGAATATGGCTGGAATTAGACGGAAATATCGTTGCAGGTTCTCAGAAAAGCTGGAATGATATCGGAATTACAAACTGGGGAGATCAAAGCGAAGATATCTGGAGCGACAAAGTATATCATTATAGTTTTGGCCGTCAACAGGATGTGACAGACTTTTCCTTTTCTTTTCAGGTAGTAAATGAAATTAGTAAAGATTCCGTTATTGATGCATTAGATGGTGTAAAAGTATTTGAGAATATGGCTGTTGATAAGAAAAGTCATGTTGCGGCTGATTTTGTGCAGAACTCTAATATTTTAAGTGCTAAACTTATCCGAGATAATCTGCATCTGACACTTGCAGAAGAATATGGACTTGGACGAGATTACACAACAGTATCACACACTTATGGAAACAGCAAAGTGCAATTTAACACAGGCAACGATCAGATTTCTACATCATATACCAATACGATTGATGGTGTAACAACAACGAAAAATTACAGTAATACCAAAAGCGAAACAGACAAAATTGCAAATGATATTAAAAATACGATTAAAGATAACCTGAAAGATTATCTGAAACTTTTCCGAGCAAGATATCTTGCAGGGGCAGCAGATCCGTCAAATATAAATTTGGCAGCGCTGATTTCTCCTGGTAATATTACAGGCGGAGGAAGCGACACTTATCTTGAAGATGCTTATCAGTTTGATTTTACAAGATTAAAAACCACTTTATCCAATCGAGAACAATACTATGCAGGTGCAAAAATTGATTTTTCTGGATTAGGCACTGCGTATCAATTGGCAGATTTAGTTGGTATGGGATTTAATTCCACTTGTCAGACTTGTAGCAATCATTACAGCATACAGTTTATGACAAAAGAAGCTCTTGATAGCAATACAAATTGGTCTAGTATGACGGATGCCAACGGAAACACTTTCGATTATAGCATGGGTTCCCAAGGAGGCAATTATACACTCTATATTGATGTAGGCTCTATGCAAGGTATCATTAATAATGGTGTGGATTTTACGAATGCACTGGTAGATATTTTAGATGCATCAAAGTTTGATTTTCATTTTACACAGTATGCTACATACACTGATCAAGCAGAATTATATGTAGTTGACTATAGAGGTCAATATGCGGATGGTGGCACATCTAGTGCAACAAACGCAGATTTCTCACCTTATGCATACGGCACTGATACTACTGTAAACTTTACGATTAATTTGTATGATGAAAATAATTCTGCTGAGAATGTTGGCCTTAGTTATCAATATGATTACAAAAATTTATTTCAGACAGACAAACTGTATTTTGATGCTGAAAAAAATCCTAATGGTGACTATGTTTATAATGCAGCCACGCAAAAATATGAAAAATATGATGCAGCAATTCATGGAACTAGCGTAGACCGATACAACATTAAAGATATTACATTGGAAACAGGCGGCAAAACACTTGACGAATACTTAGAGGATTATGCCAAGAACACTATTTTGGCAGAAGCAAGCAGCAGTACAACATTAAAGCTTGTCAATGATTATACAAGATATAAAGTTTCTGCAAATATTAATGATAATGCAGCTATGATTACGCAGTACAATACACCTTATCAGATTATGCCGACCAAAATGTTTCGGATAGAGGATGAATCCAAATCTATACGAATCCAATGCAGTTCCAATGTAGAAGATTTTCTAAAGATACCAAGATATAAGTTGTCAACGCAAAGACTAGGAATTAAAAAACTGTCCATGAAAACCGAAGATATGGCAACGAATGCAATGGATTTAGTAAGTAATGCCTTAGAAAAAGTCAATACCATCCGAAGCTCCTTGGGAGCATATCAAAATAGGTTGGAGCATTCCTATGCCGCTAACTTAAATACTTGTGAAAATACACAGTTTGCAGAATCGGTTATCCGTGACACAGATATGGCAGAAGAAATGGTCAGATATTCCAATGCAAATATCTTATCACAGGCAGGTCAAGCTATAATTGCACAGGCAAACCAAAATAGGGAAAGGATTCTTTCGCTTATTGCCTAATAAATAATTTTCGCTGATATAACTTATATTTTGTAAGGAATAACAAATCAAAATAAAAGGTAATGGGGCTGTCGGGAAATACAGTTTGACCATAATATATTGTTGTATACACAAATAATTCAAACGATATATTAGTTATATTACATTATTTTCTGACAGCCCTATTATCAGTTTATAATTTATTTATTTTCTGACTATTTACAAAATTGTGTGAGTGTGATAATATATTTTCAGCAAGTGATTATGTTATCTTGATTGGGGAGTCAAGTAAATAATTAATGCGTTTGTGTAAAAAGGGAATTTATACAAATACAAAAAGACCATGGGGGATGGTCTTTTTTGTATAACAAAATAACAACGTGCAACAGTCATAAGAAAGGTATTAGGAGAGCAAATGAAATTCGCAATAAAATTTATATGGAAGAAATTAACAGTATTAACCTTTACAGCGTGTATATGCACAATCTTTGCCGCAGGAACAAAGGCAGTAAATGTAAATGCGGCAGAAGATATTGAAACAGTGAACTACTTAGGTATGCGGATAGAAGATAATGTCGCAGCAGAATTACCCAAAGCAGAAAAAGAAGATACAGCAGAGCAGACTGTAAAATCCGCTGACAGCGCAGTGCAGTTACCAGAATCAATTAACGAAACTACTATAATTAATATAGAAGAAAAAAATAATATATCCAATGCATCAAATGAATTTAACACCAAAAACGATTCCAACGTTAAAAACGAAACAGATACAATAAAAGAAGTAGTAAAGAAGAAATTACGTCCCGAATATCAAATAATGGTAAACCGTGTGGCAAACTGTGTTACTGTCTATGAGAAAGATGCAGATGGTGCATTTACTGTTCCAGTAAGGGCTTTTGTATGTTCCTGTGGAAGGGAAGGGCATGAAACACCGTTGGGAACTTTTAAGACAAGCAGCTATTATAAGTGGCGCTTAATGGTAGATGGTACATATGGACATTATGCGGTACGTTTTAACCAAGGAATTATGTTTCATTCGATACCATATTATACGCCGAATGAGGGGGATTTAGAGTGGGATCAGTTTAATCTGCTTGGTCAGCCGGCATCCTTGGGCTGTGTGCGTCTTGCCTGTGCAGATGCGAAGTGGATATATGACAACTGCAAAGCAGGGACAAAAGTAATTGTATATGATGATGCTGAGAATCCAGGGCCTTTGGGCAAGCCAGAGGAAATCAAAGTTGCCGCAGAAAACCCCATGCATAAATGGGATCCGACGGATATCAGCGCCAAAAATCCTTGGAATGCATTAAGACCTTCACTTTATTTAACCAACGATATTGGAGATGGTGTGTTATATCTTCCCGTAGGCGCTACACCCGAGATAATCCGAACCGCAGTCGGCATGAAGGATGCGCTGGGACTGCCGTATGGAGTAAATGACTATAAGATACTGTTCTATGGGAATTTTGACCTAAATACAGCAGGTATATATCAAGTATCCGTAAGAGGTATTGGAGTGCACGGTGTGCGCGTTGAGCAGGAAATGACAGTTTGCGTGGTAGGGTAGAAAATGATTTAAAGAAGCTACAAATTAAGGAAAAGATAATTATTCAAACAGCAGTTTAAGAGAAACTATAGTAAATAAGAAATCTGATGTAAAATATGGAATTACCGTATTTTGCATCAGATTTTTTATAGGTAATTTTGTTACTATTTACAGTCGAAATGTGCAAATGCTGTTACTATGAGCAGTTGGAGGCTGTGAGTAGCAACCTGATATTTGAATATAGTATAAAGGAACCTTGGCTATTTCATACTTTACATTAGAATTTAAAATGCTGTTTGCTTTACATTGACTGAATGCAATGATAAAATAAACCTGTAATGATAGAGGCATAATGGAGGGGTGTAGAATGAAGCGCAGGTTTAATGTAACAGGCTCCTGTAATCGGCAAAAGCATTATATGGTAAAGCTTGATGAACGGTTAAAAAGAATAAAGGAAGACTACGTAGATGAAGGTAGCTATTTTGCCATCAATAGGGGGAGACAGTATGGTAAAACAACAACGCTTAAATTACTGTTAGAATATCTAAAAGACGATTATTTTGTCCTTTCTATGGATTTTCAGATGATGAGTACAGCCAATTTTGCGGATGAGCAGACTTTCGTGGCAAGATTTATTGGATATTTTAAAAATTTAGTTACCGAAGAAGATGCATTAATGAAAAATATTGATGAAATGGCGATTGCTTCTTTGATTTCTCTGGAAGATAGGAACGATATTACAATGGATATATTGTTTGAGGGACTTAGCAGGATATGTCAGACATCGAAAAAACCAATTGTCCTGATGATTGATGAGGTAGACAGCGCGTCCAATAATCAGGTATTTATTGACTTCCTTGCACAGCTTCGGGGATATTATTTGGATAGAGAAAACCGTCCGATTTTTCATTCGGTTATTTTCGCAGGCGTGTATGATATCAAAAATTTAAAATTAAAGCTTCGCCCCAATGAAGAACACCAGTACAATAGTCCGTGGAATATTGCGGCGGATTTTGATATTGACATGAGCCTTTCCGCAAAACAAATTGCTGTAATGCTGGATGAATACGAAGCGGATCATCAGACAGGGATGAATATTGTGGCGATTGCGGAGGAGATTTATCAGTATACTTCTGGATATCCATATCTTGTTTCTGCAATTTGTAAAATAATGGATGAGAAGCTGCCGCGTAACGAGATTTTTGCAGAGCCTCAGTCAATATGGACGCGGGAAGGGATTGCGGAAGCGGTAAAACAAATGCTCAAAACCAATGTGCCGCTTTTTGACAGCATGATAAAGCAGCTGGATACCTATAAAGATTTGCGGAATATGATAGAGGAGATTATTTATCAGGGCAGGAGATTTCCGTTCAGTTTACAGGTTAAGTCAATTAATCTGGGTATGATGTTTGGTTTCTTGAAAGAGCATGACGGTAGTGTTGCGATTGCAAACAGGATTTTTGAAATGGTTCTCCTAAATATGTTTACCGCGGAGGAAGCACTTGGCAGCACGGCGTTTGCGTATGGCGACCGCTACAAAAGCTGGTTTACGGAAAATGGCAGACTGAATATGGACATGGTACTCAAAAAGTTTGTGGAACATTTTCATGATATCTATGGCGATAATGATGAGAAATTTATCGAAGCTTATGGACGCAAATTTTTCCTGCTTTATTTGAAACCGATTATAAATGGTACCGGAAACTACTATTTGGAGGCGCAGACAAGAGACGCAAAACGGACGGATGTAGTTGTGGATTATCTTGGCGAACAGTTTGTCATAGAACTTAAGATATGGCATGGAAATGAATATAATGAGCGCGGAGAGCGGCAGCCTGCGGAGTATCTTGATTATTTTCATCAAGAGAAAGGGTATATGATTAGCTTTAATTTTAATAAGAAAAAAAAGATTGGAGTTAGAGAACTGCGGGTAGAGGGAAAAACAATTATTGAGGCTGTAGTTTAAAAAAGAATACAGAATATGTGAAATCTGATGTAAAGTATGGAATTGTCGTATTTTGCATCAGATTTTTTATTTTGCAAAAATACGGAATTTGTCAGGTTAGGGCAGGAGTTTCTGCCGTTTGAGAAAGGAATTTCCATAGATCTTATGCCGTTTGACAATGTTCCAGACGGGTGGCTTTCAAGAAGGACTCATTTTTTACGCTGCTTTCTTTACCGAAAAATATTCTGGTCGGTGGTTGGGAGCAGAACGGAAAAAAATTTATGCAAACGCGCAGTTTATAAAATAATAAATCTGCTGCCAATGGGCATGGTCATAAAAAGTTATCAGCGCTTTATTGATGCCGGACAAAGGAAAAACGCAGCTTGTTCGTATTTTGACATTCCCGACACCTAAAGGAATCTACGGATATGAATGAGAGAAAATGTTATACCCATTTGGCAAAATATCGGTTTGTGAAACTAATACTATGATTAGGGAGTCAAAAGGGTATTTGTATTTAATCCTTTTTACGATAGGAACTTTGAAAATTGAATATATTGCTGTAAATTTTCAGAAATATTGATTTTGGATGGCTTTTGATGCTTATCGCAGATGGATATTCCACCATTTTTAGACTACTGCCATTTTTCGGACGCACTTATCCTGGCTCTGCATATATTTGCAGAACTTTTTGATATTTAACGCGCCTATTTTGCATCCAAAGAAGAAACGGCTCCCTATTAATCCGCGTACCGGGATTTTATCAATTCCGTATTTTCGGCGAAGGATGGATGGGAT
>VSNQ01000103.1 GCA_009774395.1 Lachnospiraceae bacterium | reverse complement strand
TCTCGTGGGCTCTGAGATGTGTATAATAGAAAGTGATAGAATAGAATTATATTATCATAAAAGTAGAAAAAATACAATTATTAGCCGATTTTTTAAAAGTATATCTATAAAAAAAGAGGTAAAATGAAAGAAAATCACATCCAATTAATTTGAATGTTAGAGAAAACAGGAATGCAAGAGCAAAGGAGTATGAAATTTATGAAAACAGAAAGAAAAACATTAATGCAGTTATTTATCCCTATTTCATTAGAAACGCTGTGCTATATGCTGGCAGGTATGATTGATACCTTAATGCTTTCGTCGGTAGGTGATCAGGCGGTGGGTGCAATTGGAACAGCCAATACATATATCGGTATGTTTATTATTATGTTTTCCATAATATCTTCTGGAATGATTGCCGTAATGACACAGTATATCGGTGCAGAAAAAATTGGCGTTGCATATCAGGCGAGGCAGATTGGCCTGGCGTTTAATGCTGTCATCGGGATAGGAATGTCCATACTGCTTTTTTCTGGGTCTGGTGCAATTTTGCAGCTAGTCGGGGTGGCAGACAGCCTAATGGAATATGCGCAGACTTACTTGAAAATTGTAGGAGGATTTTGCATATTAAATGCTTTAATACCAATATTTTCAAGTTATTTAAGGGCATTTGGATATACAAAACAGCCGCTTGCTGCGACGATATGCGGAAATATTATAAACTTAGTTTTAAATGCTGTTTTCTTGTTTGTGTTTCAGTTTGGCGTTGCCGGTGTGGCGTGGGCAACCGTGATTTCACGCCTGTTTAATCTAATAATCGTAATGGTAGCAGCGCATAAAAATGTAAAGGCAAAAGAGGACAACGAGCGGATAAAAAATACTGAAGTATTGAAAAACATTGTTAAAGTTGGCTTGCCCTCTGCCTTTGAAACCGCACTTTACAACGTGGCTATGACGTTGGTGATACGTTTCCTAAATATGATGGATGCTGAGGGAATAAATGTGACAGCGCGTGCTTATGCAGCGCAGATTACAAATTTTTCTTACTGTGTAGGAGCAGCGCTGGCGCAGGCGAATGCAATCATGACTGGATGGCGGATTGGTGCACAGGAATATGATGCATGTGACAAAGGAACGAAACGTGCTGCCTTAATCGGTGTATTGGTTGCAACGGTATTGGAAAGTATTTTTGCCTTGTCATCAGGGTTATTAATGCGTCTGTTTACTGATAATCCGGATATGATTGCGCTTGTTGGCAGACTGCTTGCAATTGATATTATTCTTGAAATAGGACGTGTATCGAATATTGTGTACGGAAATGCTCTGAAAACAAGCGGGGACGCAATTTTTCCAACAGTAATTGCTGCTGTTTTTATGTATCTGTGTGCTGTCGGTGGAACCTATTTCTTTGGGATTCATTTGGGATTTCTAGTGACGGGAGCATATATTGGTATGGCGCTGGATGAATGCGTAAGAGCTGTATGTATGTTTGCACGATGGAACACAGGCAAATGGAAGAAGAAAGGATTCTTGTAGTTTGTGGGATTATTAAAAATATGTTTTATTTATTTACGAGGAGGTATTGTTAAGTTGATAAAAATTTAGATAAATATGTTTAATTGTGATATAATGATTAAAGCGTCAAAAGAGTTAATTAAGAAAAATAACCACAATATATAGAATATATATCTGTCCTAATCACAATATATTGTACCATTCTTTTGAAAAATACACTTTTGACGGGCTAATCATATAATGTATTTACATAAAAAGGGATTCTTATGAATACATCAAATATCACAAATTACAAGCCAAAAGATTTTGGGAAAAATTCAATACAAAAATAATGATTGTAAATAATGAAACACTTTCTCATAATGAGGAATTAGTTCAGGACATGATATCAATTTTAGATGTATTCAGTTGTAGATTATATGGACTAAGGAAGTATAAAAATCAGATAAAGGAGAGGTATTTAAAGAGTATGGTTTAGAAGTGGAATAGGTGCATTAAAAGTCTTAAGGTAGAGGAAAAGAAAGTATGAAATATGGGGTATAAGAGTGAAAGAAAATTCGCACTAAGAAGTGTGAAAATTTCTTTCAGGTCTTGTTTGTGATTGGAAAGGAATGACGAAAAATATGATTTTAAATACCGGAGCAAGAACGGACACAGTACAATATTTTACGCCGTGGCTATTAAAAAGGTTTGAGGAGGGATATGTGTTAGCACGCAATCCCTTATTTCCTAGTAAAGTGACAAGGTATGAATTATCGCCTGACAATATCGATCTGGTTCTATTTTGTTCTAAAAATTATCAGCCAATATTGCAGGATTTGCACAAAATTACAGATCGTTATCCAGCATATTTTCATTATACAATTACTGTCTACGGAAAAGATCTTGAACCAGGCGTTCCGAATATTGAAACAAGTATAGAAACGCTCAAGGAACTTTCTGCAATTGTGGGGAAAAAGCGGGTTTCATGGCGGTATGACCCGATTTTACTGACAGAATACTATACGGTTGAAAAGCATAAAGAAACATTTGCATATATGGCAAAGAAAATTGCGCCATATATTGATCGATGCATATTTAATTTCGTAGAACTATATAAAAAGCTGCAAACCAATATGCCAGAATTACACTTGTTGACAACAGAGAATAAACAGGAAATTGCAGCATATTTAGGAGAAGTTGCCAAGAAAAATCATATGACAATACAGACGTGTGGAAAAAATGGCGATTTTACAAAATACGGAATCGGTGCGTCTGGCTGCGCAACACTGGATATTTTCGGACAGGCGAACGGATTGGAATTCCGTAAGCTAAAACATAAAGGAATGCGTGAGGGTTGTGGCTGTATTGAAAGCAGAGATATTGGTGCATATGATACATGTCTAAATGGATGCAAATACTGTTATGCAAACAAAAGCCCCCAGAAAGCATACGACAACTACAAATTCCACAACCCCGACGCGCCGCTGTTATTGGGAGAACTAAAAGAAACGGATATTGTTACACAAGGAAATCAGAAAAGCTTCCTAAAAAAGAAATCAATGCTGGGGGAGCAAACATTAGATGCTGGATTAGATTAAAAAGGTGTAGCTATAAAATATACTACATACGCCAGAATTTACCGTATTGCACTGGTTAAACGTATATGGCTGGCGTTATGTAGTTAGGTTACTTGGAGATTTTAACTGTTAAGCAGTATAAATTAACGAAACAAAGGGGGAGATAGATTTGAATACTGCAAATAAAATTTATGCACCAAGTCACATTAAAGAATATGTAAAACCGATTCAGGGAAAAAACAAGTTTTTTAGTGAAACTATAGATAGCGAATTTACATTTGCATACGAAGTCAACTGTACTTGTGGTAATAAAGAACTTATAGTATATAAAAATTGCGAACCTAAAGTGACAGCTTATTGTGAATCGTGTGGCAGAACAATAACCATATATGATTTAATAGAGTATCCATGCGCGGTATTCCTTGAAAATCGTGAAGAATATTCATTGGAAAAAGTAACAAATGAAAATTGTGATAGATTTAATATCGCAATTATTTTTGAATATTCGGACGAATTTGCATTGGATGACAAGGAATTTGATGAAAATGACGTAACTTGGTGTCAAATATATCTTTATGATAATGTTTATACGCAGTCAATTATGCTTGTAGATGATGAAACTGCATAGGCAGGAATAAAAAAGAAACGGAAACATTCATTATAAGTAATATCTAAAAATTTCGTTTTATTTCGTAGACAATCTTTAATTTTGCTGTGCAATTGACATTTTTCGTGCTATAATAAACGTTAAGGGGGAAGAAAGATGGACGGAATACTTTAGAAACTGTCAATAAATAATTCCTTATTTACGGAATGATAATTTCAACCTCCCCAAAATATGCGTTCGCAAAAGCGGGCAGATAGGGGTAAATTAAATGAAAAATTTAAGCGTTAAAGTAAAAATGACAATTATCGGTTTGTTGGTGGTTGTGTTTATGGGAGTAAGTGTATATTATTCCGTAAGCAGTATGCGGGCGATTGATAAACGCATTCTTCAAGAGCAGGAAATCAATATTCGTAAAGATTATGACGACAGTATTAAACAGCAGGTAGAACAGGTAATTACACTTCTGGATAGTTTTAAGGCAGATATTGATGCAGGCATTTATACACAGGAAGAAGGCATGAAACTTGCAGCAGATAAAGTTAGAGGATTAAGATATGGGGAAGAAGGCTACTTTTGGATTGATCAGTCAGATGGTATAAATGTTGTGCTTTTGGGAAATGATATCGAAGGTACGAACCGTTTGGGGACACAGGATGTAACAGGTTTTGAAATGGTAAGAGATTTTATTCAAGGCGCTGTGGCACAAGGAAGCTATTACAGTGATTACCAATATCCGAAAGAGGGGGAAACCGATCCAAAGCCGAAGCGTGCATATACGCAATATTATAAACCGTTTGACTGGGTAGTGGGAACAGGAAATTACATAGATGATATCGACGAGCAGATCGATGCATCCACAAAGACGGCAAATACATTTACCAACGAAAAAATCAGGTATTTTTGTGTGATATGTATTGTTTTTGCAATATTAATTGTTCTTATTTTGATTATTATAATATATAATATTACGATACCGCTAAAGATAGTAGGGAATGTGCTTAGGAGTATGTCCGGAGGCGATTTCTCAATTAAAATTGAAGAATCCGTTTTAAGACGCAGGGATGATTTTGGTATTTTATTGAATATCTTAGAGAAAATGCGGACGGATATTGGAGGGCTGATTAGCGATGTAAAAGAAGAAACGAATATGACTACAAAAAGTGTCAGCGGTATTTCACAGAATATAGTGCATTTGAATAATGAAGTGGAAGATGTATCCGCGACGACGACACAGCTTTCCGCATCTATGGAGGAAACGGCAGCGACTGCGAGCAGTATTAGCGAAATGACGCGTGAAATTGAATGTGCGGCAAGGAATATTGCAGAGCGTGCGCAAGAAGGGGCAGAACGCGCAGAAGTGATTCACAAAAAAGCGGTTGGTGCAAAAGGCAGTGCAGGTGAGAGTAAGAACAGTTTAGAAACCCAGAAGAAATCTATAGAGGGAAATCTGCGGGATGCATTGGCAAAAGTGCAAGTGGTTTCAGAAATTTCGACGCTTGCGGAGTCCATTATGGAGATTACAACGCAGACAAACTTGCTGTCGTTAAATGCCAGTATTGAAGCGGCAAGAGCCGGAGAAGCCGGAAAGGGATTTGCAGTTGTGGCAGATGAAATTCGCAAGCTTGCTGAGCAATCGCAGCAGAGTACAGAAAATATTAAGAAAGTGACTGAACAAGTTAATATTTCGGTTGGAAGTCTTGCTAAGGATTCAGAACTTTTGTTGTCATTTATTGATAATCAGGTAATGGAAAGTATTGGTCTGTTTGAAACGATTGCAAATGATTATAACGAAGATGCCGGAGAAATTGATTCTCTTGTAACAGATTTCAGCGCGATTTCCGAGGAATTGCTGGCGTCTATCAACAATATTACAGATGCCTTAAACGGAATTTCCGATGCTGCGCAGGAAAGTGCAAAGGGAACGGCAAATATTGCAGAGCGAGTAATTGATGTTGTGGAGATTTCTGATTCCGTGAATACTGCATTGCAGGATGCAAGCGGAATCGTAAACCGGTTAAACAATGCAACAGAAAAATTTCAATTTTAATAAAGTGTAAAAGATTATGCGGACAGTCTGCGGCAGTTTAGAGCACAGACTGTCCGTTTTGATAGGAAGAATAGGACAAAGATGCAGATTTTAAGTTATTTTACATTGGCAATTTATATGTTTGCTTGTGTGGATACTTTTAGATAAGTTTGCTTCTTGACAAATAGGTCTATAGATGATAAACTTATTGCAAGGTTTATCGTATATAGACCTATTTGCTTCGAAGCATATATACTTACGAGTGGTCAAATTTACCATATATTCATGGTACTCCTGGGTGATTTGGCAAATTTTAGTGACCATAAATATAAGTTACGTTTATAATTTTTAACAGTTTATTAGGAAGGAGAAAGTTTTTATGAAAGAATACCGTTTAGCGGAGGGAGAGGCAAAATTTGCCGATATTATATGGGATTATGAGCCAGTTGGTTCTATGCAGCTTGTGAAATTAAGCGAGGAACAGCTTGGTTGGAAAAAGTCTACAACATTTACTGTATTGAAAAAACTGTGCGATAGGGGACTGTTTCAAAATAAAGAATCTGTTGTAACTTCGCTGGTAACACGTGAGGAGTTCGCAAGCGGCAGAAGCAGGCAGTTTGTGGAGGAAAGCTTTGGCGGTTCTTTGCCTAAATTTTTAACGGCGTTTATTGGGAAGCAGCGGCTTTCCAATCAGGAAGTCGAGGAATTAAAGACACTTATAGAAACATATAAAGAATAGAGTGAGGAGGAAAAGAAATGGAAGCTATCTTTTTAAATATTCTAAATATGAGTCTGACAGCGGGGTATTGTGCAGGGATTGTATTGTGTATCCGTCAGCTTTTCATACGGCATTTTCCAAAAGTATATTCTTATATTTTGTGGCTGGTGGTATTTGCACGTCTTGCGTTACCGTTTTCCTATGAAACTATTTACAGTTTTGTACCGATTCGCAGCAAGACAATTCCTACAAATATCAGTGTAATACATCAAATGTCAGCAGGAAACGATCAGATGCATTCTGCAGCAAACGAATTATTTTCTACGCCGTTTATAAATGCGGATGTAGCAGCAGGGGGGAATCGGCTGCAAATCGCAGTTTGTGTGGCGGCATGGGTATGGCTTGCAGCAGCGGTGGGGCTTGTATGCTATGGAATTGTATCATATAATATTTTAAAGTACAAATTAAAGGAATCCGTGCAAACGCAAGGGCAGATATATGAAAGCAATAAAATTCCATCGCCGTTTGTTATGGGATTTATAAAACCGCGTATATATCTTCCAGCAGGACTTTCCGGCAAAGAACGGGAGTATGTTCTTTGCCATGAACAAGTGCATATAAAGCGTTGTGATTATTTGGTAAAACAAATAGCATTTCTCATTGTGTGTGTTCATTGGTTTAATCCAATGGCATGGATTTCATTGTGGTTTATGTGCCGTGATATGGAATTATCCTGTGATGAGCAGGTGTTAAAGGCATTTGGCAGAAACAGCGAACAGATAATGCCATATAAAAAAGAGTATGCCGCTGCGCTTTTGTCATTGGCAAGCGGCAGAAATATTCGGATATCCGGCGGTTTGTTTTTTGGTGATGGAAATGTCAAGAAACGCATTCAGAATGTACTTGGATTTCAGCGGCCAAAAAGAATAATAACATATATTTCAGTTATTCTAATTATACTGGCAGCAGTGGGACTTATGGGAAATAAAAAGCCTGATCAGCCGATAACTGTGGATGAAGCAGCGATAATGGAAGAGATAAATTTGCCATATATCTATTTTATTCCAGAAGCGTATTGGGCTGGGATAGAAGGGCTTGCAGATGGAGAACACGCATATCCGATAATCCTTGCGACAGAGGATGTTTATGATAATGGCGATGGAACAATGGCTTCAATGATAGCAGATTTATATGTCTTAACAGAGGAAGGGCTGATAAAGCTGGGAGAGATTAGCAGCGGAGGTACAGCTTATCCATTAAGTTATAGTAAAGCAGGAATATTTATGAATTCAGGGCATACAGGAAGCAGATGTACTATTAATACAAAGACCTGGGAATTGGAAATCGCAGAGAGTGTGGCTGTCAGTTATGATGAGAATGGTACAGATACATTTACATATTCATTAGGCGATAAAACACAGGAATCAAATGAGGAGGAATTCTTGGCATTTTTTGATAAATATATGCCAGAATCGGTAGTAGTGAATTTTATGGAAAACTCCAATCAATATATTTACTTCAATTTTTAAAACCACGATTATAATACGGTCAAAGATTTTTTATTCTAAAATATTTGTGCCATATATATCTGTAATCTTGTAAATATCTTGTTTTAGAAAGTCATAAATATTGTTGGACATAATATGCAGTCTGCGGAAAAATTTATTGTAAAAATAGATTTTTCCGCTTTCAGAAATAAGCCAATCGCCGATAATATTATATCCAATCCCAATAAAAAGCAGTGATTCGCCGGCTTGATTGTTTCGTTATGGTTTCCTTGCAAGCTGCAGATCGATAGTGTCGTATATGGTAATTTCACCGCCGAAGCGATTAATTGCTTGTTCGATCTCAGAGAAAAAAGCTTTGCGGGTTTGCTCCTCAATCACCATATGACCAGAATATGTACCTAACAAAGCAGTATATTCTTTTGCTTGAAATGTCCGGGTTCTATGGTAAAGTTTATAGCAGATATCAGTAAAACCGTATTTTTGTGCAATATCTGCAAGGGTTTTAGCGTCCTCTTCACTATATTCGTTTCCTTCAAAAGAATTGGGCATATATACGGAATAAATTTTCTGAATCGCTTGATGAAGTTCTTCTTTTTGTTTGTCCTTATATGGATGATTTGCGAAACGGGCAAAGACGCCGCCGCTTTTTAGCATATCAAATACTTGAGGATATCCTATTCCTTCCGGCACCCAATGGAATGCGGAAGCAGAATAAATAAGGTCGTATGTATTGCTTTGATAAGGAAAGTCCTCAAATTTGGAGGTTACAACGGAAAAATTAGGATAATCTTGAAATTTTTGCTGACATAATTCAGAAAAATTCTTTCCATATTCGACCGCAGTAACATTGCATCCTGTCTTTAAAATCGGCAGCGTTGCTTGTCCGCCGCCAATACCCACTTCAACGGCGCGGCTTGTTTCGTTGATAGGGCAGTAAGCGAAGATATCTTGATAGAGTTCCTGTACATATTCGGGACGCATCTTTTCGTACTGCTGCGCAGCTGTGTCAAATGTCCATTCTAAACCTTTTATAATTGGCATATAATTTCCTCCTGTAAATTTAATTGGTGTGCAGTATAAATTAGTGTTTATCATTTTAGTATACTCATTTTCTTTCCTACACAACATATATTAATACATATTGTCCGCTTATGCAGAAGAGATTATGTAGAAATTGGAAAATCGTAGTATTTTTTGGTATAGCTTTCTTATCTTTTGTCAATCTCCGCCTGCAAATTTACCGGATTGTAAAATTACTGTCTACCCGATAACTTAATGAGGCTAGACTGCCATGTTCCAATGCTTTATCGCCGCCTTTTTCATATATTTGCTGAATGACGTCGTAGGAGGCGCTGACACTGATATACTTTTGATAAATTTCATTTGTTGCGTCACCGAAAACACCATCCTCTAAAAATGATAGGAGTGCGGCGTAGAGCTGCCAATAATCCGCAAGCTGATTTTTGTAGCAGATGACTGACTCGCCAGATTCTTGCACAATTTGTACGGCTTCGGAATATGATATCTGTGGGAATGCGTTTTCGGTACACATTTCCGGAAAAAAGGAATAGCATTCCTTGGCTAGGGTAGCGTCGCCCAGTGCTTCTATAAGCTGCTGTGGAAGCTGATTGTATTGCTCCGGCGTTTTGCAAGCATGGAAAAGGGAAACGGCGGTTTTGGCTTTGTTTCTTAGCAATTCATTGCCTTCGCGTCCAAGATAGGCGTAGGGCAGGATCGTTTCCTCCTCTTGACGGATAAAAAAGAACACTTTTTGGGAAGCAAAGGGGTGGACATTCCAATTTTCAGCCGCTTTTGCAACCAGTGCGCTTAGTTCTTCGCTTTTTATATCATCAATCCGGCATTCTCCGGTAATATTTTCGGGGGACTTTGCAGCATAAACTTTTACATAACACAATTTTTGATTGCCAAGCCGCTTGATAATACCATCTTTTAGCAGGTTCCAATAAAATTCTGCATCTGCGCCGCCGAAGGAGGAGCCGATTCCTACGACATTGCTTAAGGAAACCCTCCAACGGTGCGTCGTTCCGGCAAATGAAGTTTCTAAGCTTTCCATTGCTTCGCCGTTTTCCATTTTCATAATGCCGTCAATAAAGGAAGATAAAAAGGAAACACACGACATATCCAGCGCTTGTTTGGTGCTGTCGCCGACAGCCGCGCTGCATTCATATAAATCCTTTCCCCATTGTGGTGCAGAAATATGAAAATGGACAACGGCGTTTTGATTTGTCAACTGCCCAATTTCAGGAGTCAGTGTGATATTCCATTTAGGGCAGTGGAGATGATTGCCTTCTTTCTGGATTTCTGTACCCAGACCGTTATGTAGAAAGTCATTTGTCAGTAAATAATCCAGCGCAGTGTCTGGATTCGTAAAATCGCGATCATCTTTCGCAGGTTGGTTGCATTTCTTAAAAAAATTTCGTAACATGGTATTTAATTCCTTTCTTAATAGTATCCGTAAATCATATAGGCATCGCCTGATTTTTGATAAGGAATGTGGTAATTTTTTATAAGCTGAACAAATGTTTCTTCAGCGCTATGCCAAATTTTTGTTTCAACCAGCAGTCCTCCGGTACGTTCGTAATATTTTGGTTTTACAGCTAAATATTCAATAATCTTATAATTGCAATCGACAAAATCTTCTTCATCATAATCGCCCTGATACCAGATATCAGATGCAATAAAATTCGCGATAAAAGCAGTTTCTTCATCAAATAAAGTTTTTATTTCATAAGGCGGGCAAAAAGGCATTTCATATATCATAGCTTCCCGAAATCGGTTCCATTTTGTATTGTTCATACAGCTTGTAAGCTGACGTTTTTGAACAATTTCCGCTACACGTTCTGCCATTGATTTCGATCGTGCAAATCGACCATATTCGATATCACAGAGAACTTGCTGTAACTTCGAAATAAGGTGTTTCTCTTTACCTATGCGGACACTTTGAAAAATACTGTCGTCTTTTTTAACAAGGATCCAATAATATTGCCATTGGTAGGAGAGCGTTAGTGTTAATCCGCCTTTCCAGCGTACACACAATAAGACATTATCAGCGAGATCACTTTTGGTAAGATTTTGTATAATGCCGCTTTTTATTGTGAGTTTACTAAGAGGAAGTTGTGCAATTGATTGCGGAATAATATTTTGCTGTTTTTGGGGTGTTGATTTTAATTTTAGTTTTGATGATGGCATATTATCTCCAGTAATTGTGTGACAGTTTTTCGGTTTCCGCTTCACTTTTCCCAAATTGAATCATAAAATTTTTCTTCATTTCCTCTCTGAGAATGCCAAGTTCTTTTGCGAAGGTGATAGCGCCTTCGATTTTGCCTTGAAGTTTGCTTTCTTCTTTTATTTTTTGTATAGCAAGACACATATCTACCGAATCCTCTCTTTCACTGACTTCCATGTAGGAATTGGTTGTGGTATTGATGATTTATTACAATCATAACATATTGGAGAGTAGAACTCAAATATTTTTATTAGTTATGTGCAAAGGATGTTATGGCACTTTCGGTATATTTATGATACAATATCTTTATTGAGAAATCGGCATTATAAAAATTTGTAATTGTGGGGGACATTATGCTGAATAATAAGGGGTTTGATTTATGGGCAGAAGGATATGACAAAGCAGTAGGGCTTTCTTGCGAGGAAAAAAGCTATCCATTTGCAGGTTACAAAGATGTGTTGGCACAGATATATCAGAGAGTATTGCACAAGGAAAAGGCAGTAGTTCTTGATATTGGATTTGGGACAGGAACACTTACAACAAAGCTTTATGAACAGGGGTGTGAGATATAGGGGGATTTATTTTAGAAAAGCGGGATAGTGTCAAATAGTATAAGGTAGTAAAGCGTGAAAAAATTTCACTCTGTGATGTGCGAAAGCGTTTTTTATGCACACGAGCATTTAAAGGAAGATTGTCAGCATAGCTGACGAGTGCCCCGCGCACGAGTAGGAGAAGATGGTCCTTCCCTGCTTGATTATATTATAGAAAATTGCAATTTTTATGTCTTGTTTGCGAATGGAAAGGAATGGTAAAAAATATGCAGGAGAAAAATCAGGAAAACAATTCAAACTGGAAAGGAGAGGACTTCGTAAATCGCTGGCATTCAACATATACATTTATGCCGTTGTTTGAAAATCCAGTGAAAATGCCGGAACTTCAAGTGTTTTTGGAGGCGCTGGAACAGCATTTCGGAAAAGTAATACCTTTGCAGGAAGATGCGCAGATGCCGAAATCCGCGCCAGAGCTTCTTGGCTTTATGTTAATGGAACATACGGTTTATTATGAAGCGGATAAACGGGAATTTCCTTCCCAATTATTGATTTGTGGAGCAGATGCATTTCAACAGGAAATTTGGGATGAGATGATTTGTGCCAATTTTTGGGCTTGCTCTAATAAAGAAACGTTTCTGCCTCGATGTAAATATTCCCTTATGGCTATGAATATGGTGGCATCGGGCCTTCCTATGATGGAGGAGTATGGAATTATGGCGGAATATGCGGATATGATTTTGGAAGTTTTTCCTGACTGTATTGGGATATATTGGCCTCATAGCCAGTCTTTGACACCTAGAGAATATTATGAGGAACCACATTGGCATAATCCGCAGAATCATTTTTTGGATGGCGGTTTAAATGTTCGCTTTTTTAGACTGCAGGGAACGGACGAAATGCTCTTTGATACATTGGGACTGACTGCAATAGGATTACCGGATTTGCAGTTTCACTGTAAAAATCTGGAACCAGACGATGTGGTTATGTTCCTTAGAAATTTAGCAGCATATTTATATCAGTATGGCGATATTATTGAGGATGGGAATACCGTGGAGGGAATCCATCATGAACGCTGGGTTTGTCAGCGGGAGGATTCAATAGCCGAACCGCTGCGTATGGTGTTGGATATCAATCCGGGAGAGTTTGCGGGCGGTAATCGTTCGTAACAAGATAATTTATACTGCTTAACAGTTAAAATTTCCGAGTAACCTGACTACATAACGCCAGCCATATATGTTTAACCAGTGCAGTATGGTAAAATCTGACGTTATGTAGTATATATTGGCGGTCATTAAAATTTGCCAAATTCTTCGACTTATGCGCAGAGAGCATTATGAATATGTGGCAAATTTGACCACTTGTGAGTATAGCAAAGAAAGCATCCATTTGGAATATATCTGTTAAAATCTGTGTATATATCGCTTGAGCATACAGCAAAGAAAGCATCCACTTTGGAATACATCCGCTAAAATCTAAGTATAGTATTGCTTGTGATATAGCAAAGAAAGCATCCATTTGGAATATATCTGTTAAAATCCGCGTATAGTATTGCTTGCGCATATAGCAAAGAGAGCATCCACTTTGGAATATATTCGCTAAAATCTGCGTATAGTATTGCTTGCGCATATAGCAAATAAAATTAGATTAGAGAAAAAATGTATGATATGGAGGAATTAAGAAATGAAGCAGCTTTACAATAAAAAATATATTTTAACCGTATTAATGTTTTGCGCTGTGTGCCGTATATTGGATAATAATGTACCCGTTTCGATTATATGTACAGCAGTTTTAACTATGTTAGCAGCTTACGTGGATCAATTAATGGGAACAAAACAGTAGCCATTATTTTGTCTTGTTGATTTTATGGAGAAAAAAATTGATATACTTTACAGCAGATTTGCATTTTTATCATGAGAAAATTATTAAGAGTACAAACCGACCCTTCCGCAACGCAGACGAGATGAACAAGGTTTTGGTGCGTAAGTGGAATGAAAAAGTAACGTTTGAGGATGATATTTATATTTTGGGTGACTTTACCATGAAAGGTGCAGAACTGGCAGCAGCGATTTTGTCCGCTTTAAAAGGGCGCAAGCATTTAATACGGGGGAATCATGATCAATTTGTCGATAATCGGGAACTAGCGGAAACAATGTTTATTTCTGTTCAAGATTATGCGGAATTGATTTATGCTAACACAATGTTTGTGCTCTGCCATTATCCGTTTGCAGAGTGGAATGGGTATGCGAAAGGAAGCATCTGCCTGCATGGGCATCAGCATAACCATGAGGAGTATAATATTACAAACAGGCGTGAGGGGATACTGAGGTATGATGTTGGCGTTGACGCAAACCGTATGGCGCCGGTAAGCGCAGAGGAAGTGATTGCGTTTTTTGCGGTTGAAAGAAAAAAATTTTAAAGATACCGCAACGCATCTTCAATCTGCGGCGCTCGTCGTTCATATACAGCCATAATCCTTGTAATTTCATCAATAGATAACTGCTTTTTATGCCTGCCATAAAGCGCCAAAAAAAGCCAAAACATCTCCGTTTTTGCCATACCAAACAATAGATGCTTAGAAAAGCTGTAATCCTCAAATATATCCAAAAAATTTGTTAATAGGAAATATTCATAATAATGGTCAAGCATTTTGTCTAAATCAGGAATCATATCATAGGTATGTTTCTTTAATTTCGCTAATTTTCTATTGGCGGCATCGGCGTCACGTTCACTTAAAAAACCGAGTTCTGCTATATATTTCTTGCAGAGCCGGTATAAAAAAGGCGATAAGGATTTCAAATGAGGATGATAAAAACCATTAAAAAATAACTGGTTCATTTTAAGGCAGTCAACGGTAAAATAATCGGCTGTATTTCCCCCAAAATCCAGCGGGCTGGGAAGTGGTGATTGGTTTAGGCAGGCATTTTGTGCATTTTTCCCATAGTTTAAGATTGCCATATTGTTATAACGGCAGCCTTGCCGCAGCATTTGAATTAGTTCGTCACGTGATTGCAGTAAATAGTTCAGAAATTCTTTATCATCATTAGTAGTATTGAGTTCGTAGCAAGGTTCACCCTCTAATTCGTTAAAATCAAAAGATCTATCCTCCTGCGCATATACCCAAAAAAGTCTTGCCGCTTCGGGACAGGCAAGATAAAGGGTTTCTTCACAGAAAAAACCAAGATGATAAAGCTGCCTTGGAAACTGGATACAGACAAGAGGCATATATTCTGTACCATGTCTTTTCTGAATGGTGCAAAGGTGGTCAAGTCCCAGAAAAGGACAGCTTCCAAATCGGCTGCGGAATGCAATAATATCTTCTTTTTTTACAATTGCACAGCGCAACAGTGTACCAAAGATGCCTTTTTCCTGTATAAATTTTTGATAGATTTTGTCATCAATCGGAACTTTCCAGCCGCGGCAGCAGTTCGCAGAGCAGTCTGCGCCAGTGCATTGGAAGTCCTGATAGATGGATATTTGCTTTATGTTCAAATGATACCTCAATTAATTTGTATTTTATGTAAGTAACAGTATATCATGTTATAATTGATACATCAATAAAAATAGCAGAAATTCAGCACCAAAAGGTTTTGCATAGTTACTGTTCAAACAGGACTTAGCTTTTACTGCTAAGTCCGTACAAAGACTTATTTATAAAAAAATAAGAAACTCCTATAAAACCAAGAACTAAAAATTCAGGATTTTACAGGAGTTTGCTTTGAAACGAAGGGGTTGTCGCAATAAGCTCTGATTACACAAGATATAGTGCAAAATACAATACAGCATTACGATATCTTGTATCTGCTTCCCTTAATGCGACAGCCCCTTGGTATTTTAGGTAAAATTTTGTATTTATTTATCAAACTCAGGGTTAAATGCGTAGAAGTTTTTGGAATCAAGGTTTTCTTGTGCAATGCGTAATGCTTCGCCAAAACGGGAAGAGTGAAGTGCTGACATTGACTGTGAATAGTAACCTTAAATATTCCATACAATTTCCATGTTCCCATTTGCAATGCGGATAATTTTGATAAAAATATCAACAACCGCTTGTCTGTCTGCAAAAGAGAGCGCTTGCCAGATTTCTATAGGATTGGCTATGGTGTTTTCCTCTTTTTTGCAGTTTGTTGTAATAAAAGTGTCCATTTCTTTTTGCAGAATTTTTCGTTCTGTATCCAATTGTGATATTTTTTGATTGATGTAGTTTAATAGTGTATTTTCAGCTTGTGGGACTTTGGATAATAGTGCATCGATTTCTGCGTCGATTTGTACAATTCGAAATTGTTGTTGCAGTATATTTTTGGGAGGATTATCCGTGTTTGTCAAAGTATTTTCAATGTTGTTTTCGTCTGTCAAGGGTGCCGAAAGAGAGGAAAATTCGGATAAACGTTTTTGAATAAGGGTATTGATATATTCTTCCAATATATCTGCATAAATGGTACATCCAGCTCCTTTACAATGTCCTTGCTTTCCTGATTGGCTGCATACAAAATAGCGACCATATTTCGTTTTGGCTTTACGGATAATAAGAGCATAACCGCAATTGCCACATTTTATTTTACCAGACAGCCATGAAGTTTGGGCTTTGCAGGTGGCGGCAGAGGATCTATTGTTTTGGCAGCGTTTGCGGCAGGCTAACCATATGGGGGCGGGAATTAATCCTTTGTGTGGGGCAAGGACAAGTTCTTTGCCGGATAAATCACTCTGTTTTCTGGTATTTGAATTGACACCTTTATAAAGATAACAGGCATAATATCCTATAAATTCATTTATGGGATTGTGGATAATGGCACCTTGGCTTTGGAAAAAGCGGTAGACTTCGGTATCGGCTTGTACGTAGATCGGATTGCGGAGGAGTTCACTGATGCGGGCAGTGTTCCAATTGGCGCCACGCAAATGTTTGATTTGGTGTTTATTGAAGTATTGTACAATATCTCCAAGAGAATTGCTGGATTCTGCGTACATAGCATAAATCTGTTTTAATTGTTCACTTTCTTTTGGAACTTCTGTATACATAGAAGTATGGATATTATCAATAATAGTATCGGTTAGGCGATAGCCATAAGGAACCCGTCCTCCCATATAAAAACCATGTCTGCATCTTGCATAATAGGCATCTGTTACGCGTTTTTGTATGGTTTCCCGTTCTAGTTGTGCAAACACAATACAGATATTTAACATTGCTCTGCCAATCGGGGTGGAGGTGTCAAATTTTTCTGTGGAAGAAACAAATTCAACATGAAAATTTTGAAAAAGTTCCATCATATTTGCAAAATCTAGTATCGAACGGCTAATACGGTCAAGTTTGTATACAATTACACGTTTGATAATACCAGTGCGAATATCTTTCATCATCTTTTCAAAACTCGGACGATTGGTATCTTTGCCCGAAAAACCTTTGTCTGTATACTCCATACAGTGTTCCCCATGTGCTTCATAGCGGCAGTATTCTAATTGGCTTTCTATAGAGATACTGTCTTTTTTTTCGATAGACTGTCTAGCATACAATGCATTATAACGTATATCAGACATTGATAGGATTCCTTTCTAAATATTTAGGGACATTGTATTTTTGGAAAATTCGATAAAGGTTGACGGAAGTATCGTGCAGCACTTTGGGATCTGGTAATGGATAAAAAGATGGAAAAATATGTACAATAGTAAGATGCATTCTATCTTGTTGTAATTGGGTACTTAAGATAGAGGAAGACTGTGGATTCTGCATAAACTGAAATTCCTTTTTAAGAGCGCTCTTAATTAATATATTATGCGTAAGACATTAATAAAAATCCGTGCATAATCAACTTTTTTAAGAATATGAACTTAATAGTGCAAGACGAAGGAAGCGATGCGGCGGCATTGTTGACTGGCGACAATATAAGGATTGTTCAGTCTTTTGCAATGATGTAAATAGCGAGTATTTAGTATATGAAGGATTAAAAATTAGTGTACTAGACTTAATTATTACAAATACTTACCA
>VSNQ01000102.1 GCA_009774395.1 Lachnospiraceae bacterium | reverse complement strand
GAAGATGGATTATAGGAGGCAAAGGGGAGAAGTGTCAAGATGGATTATAGAAGCAAAGGGAAGAAGTGTGAAGGTGGATTATAGGAGCGAGAGGAAGAAGTGTGAAGATGGATTATAGCAGGCAAAGGGGAGAAGCGTCAAGATGGATTTTGAATGTAAAGAGGAAGCTGTAAAAAATCTGCTTGCAGATGCCGAAATGATTATGGAAGAACTATTTCAAAGCGGGTTTAATACGGTTCATGACAGCACAATAGATGCCCTGAAGGAGATTACAAAACGCACAGAGCAGTTTGGCATGGCATATTTGTCGCATCTGCTGGGGACAATCGAAGAAGGGATTACAGTGCGGCGGCATAGAATGACAAAAGAAGCGGATAGACTGGTGGAAACGTTTACAAAGCTAAGCGAATATCTGTATCTGTGCAGGCAGCAGATTGCATATAACAGCGGTCAGACTTATTATACTAAGGAACTGTAGAAAAATAAGCGACACATCCTGTTTGTCTATTTCTCCAAGATTGTAGGAGAAAAAGCCTCGTCGTAGCCCGCTACGCCTACGTTTTTTCTCCTACAATCTTGAAAAAATATCCTGCGCAATCTGAGCACTTATTTTCCTACAATTCCTAACGACCGTTAAGATTTTCCAATTTCTGTACGGCCCATATTGCATAAGCGGGCAATATGTGTTGTGCAGAAAGGAAAAACGAATCGTTCGTGAGGATATCAATAATTTGCGCCTGTTCTGTCTTGTGAACGTACCAGCAGCATGGTACAATAGGGATAACATAGAGTGAGATTTGTAAGGAGGGCAAAACAATGACAAATCCTAAAGACAAGAATCAGCAGAAGATGTTAGAGGTAATAGAGCTGCTATCCCTTTCCAGAGAGGAACTTGCCTTAGCAGAAGCCTATTTATCCGGTGAAAAAAATGAAGAGGTACTTGCGCAGTTTCCGTTTCGAGATATTTCCGGCGTCCTGCCCAATCCGTTTTGGCAGGTATTTGAGGAGTTAAAGAGCAGGGAGCGGACGGAGGAGGTTCGCCACCTTTTCGAACTTTTATTTGCAATCGGACAATCTACTTGTCATGCGCTAGTTCCGCCGGATATTATAAAGGATACATTAAAATCGTTTCAGTTTGAATGTGATGCGGCGAAAAAAACCGCTGTTTTTGGCGCAATGATTGCCTGTGAGCACGGGCAGTTTCATTTCAGCGGATATGCTATAGATAGATTAATGAAAATCGCAGGGCTTTCATCGCAGCGGGCGGAAAAACTTAAAGAAGCGTATACCTACCAGAAAAACGCCGATAACAATGGCAAATTAATTCTTCTCTGTGCGTATTTTATAGCAAAATATCAAAAGGCGCTGGAGGAAACACAGGAAAAAGAGAAGGCTTTAGAACCGCCAGAGGATGGAAAAGATTGGAATGGTGTAGAGCAAGTGTTTGATATTGCAGTAGAATCGGAGGATATACCGCTGTTACAGGAGTATGAAGATATTGTTTTGTCTGGTTTGGGGGCTGTATTTCAAAATCAGTTAAATCCGGCGACACTGCAAAATATAATGGAGGAGATTTCTAAAGACCAGTTGACAGATGAAACACTGCAACAGGTAAGCAGCGTGTCCGCAGACCTTTTTTTACTAAAATTGTATGGGGGAGCGGCTTATTTGGGCTTCCCGTTTTCGACAAAGCTGAAAAATACAGTAAAAGTATGTCTGGCAGCACGCACAAATATCCAGCCTAACCCCGATTTTGTCGGAGAAGATATGCTGAATGCAATCAAAGATATCAGTGAATCACTGGTATTGGATATTCGGCGGCGCGGCGGTTTATTTAGTATTATTTTTGGTATTGATACAGAGAATTATATCCACTGGGCAGCAGTTAGGGAGTGCAAACCGCTTTTAAGGAAAATGCTGCGCTACTACAGAAATAGTTATTTGAAAGTAATGGATAAATCCCAATTAGATACCTCTGCGCTGATGTTAAAGATTGTACAGAATCAGGAAACACAGTTATTCTATGAACTTGAGAAAAAGAAAAAGGAAGGTTGGATGCAAAGAGATAAGGAAAAGCTGATTGCGTTGTTGATAGGCAATGATTATAAGAGCAGTGAGCTTGTACGCGCCTATTTGCAAGGCGAGGAGGTGATTCGTTCCTTGTATCCCTATGCTGATTTATCCCAAAAGAATCAAGGCGCTTACAGCGGTGCGTGGATTGGAGATTTATTAGATAAATATTGCAGCCAATATGAGGACACTGTCTTTTTGCGCAAAGCACAGACTTATATGCTGATAAAGCAGTTTTATGCCTTTTGGGGAGTATACAATATGATTCGGGAAGAGCAGGGAATTTGCGATCTTTTCCAAGGGTTTGCGGAGGAAAATGCTGCGGTGGTTTATCAGCTTGTAGGAGTAGAACGCATTTGTGATTATCATGCCTACAATGAAACCATGCGTGATATGGTTGTGGAAAAAACAGCAGAAATTTTTGCCGAATATTTAAAGCAAAATCGTGAGGAAACACTGGAAGCTTTTTCTAAGGCAAGCGCGTTTGGACGTTATTTTGGGCTGCACGTACTGCGTAAGGAAGCGCAGGAAAATAAAAAGGAAATTTTAGCATATTCCCAAGACACTGCAAAGGTGGTAAAGGAGGAACTGCTGGATATTTTATACGGACAACCAGACTGGGAGAATGAGATGAAAAATCTGCTTTCCTCCAAAAAGGCAGGGGAGCGTGAACTGGCTGTAAAGGTATTGGGGCATTGGCAGAAGGAAGACAGACGATATAACGAACTGTTTGCACAGACTTTGGAGATAGAGAAAAACAACAAAGTGCGTGTATTGTTAGAGTGTTTGTTGGAGATAGAATCTAAAGATGTTTCTGACAGTGGAATGATATCCCGTGAGGAGTTAGTCAAGGAACTGCATAAAGGAAATAAGAAGCGGGCGCTTACATGGGCTTATGAAACGCCGTTTTCCGCAGTGCATCAAAAAAGTGGAGAAGAGGTTTCCGAGGAATATTTGCAGGCGATACTGTTGTGTTATGCGAGTGTGGATGGCTGCGGCATCAGCAAAAAGGCGGCAGTTTTAGCAGAGAATTTGCAGACAGAGGAGTTGGCAGTATATATCAATGAATTATATGATAAATGGCTGGAATCTGGTGCAGAGGCAAAGAAAAAATGGGTGCTCTATGCGGCGGCGATTCATGGCGGGGCAGAGATTGTTCAGAAAATGCATCATAAGATTCAGGAATGGCCAAAAGCATCGCGCGGTGCGATTGCATCGGAGGCAGTGCGTGCGCTTACACTCAGTCCTTTGCCGCAGGCGTTATTAATCGTGGACGGTATTGCGCGCAAATTTAAATTTAAACAGATTAAAAGTGCGGCGCAGAGTGCTCTGGAATTTGCCGCAGCGCAGCTTGGCATTAGCAGAGAGGAGCTTGCTGACCGCATTGTGCCAAACCTTGGGTTTGATGAAAAAATGGAGCGTCATTTTGACTATGGCGCACGCAGTTTTCGTGTGACAATTACACCGGCACTTGAAATCGAAGTATTTGATGACACTGGCAAAAAACTAAAAAATATGCCGTCCCCCGGCAAAAAAGACGACGAAACGAAAGCGGCGGCAGCTTACGAAGAATTTAAACAGATGAAAAAGCAGATGAAACTAACTGTAACCAGCCAGAAACAGCGTTTGGAGATAGCGCTTTCGACCGCAAGAGAGTGGACGGTGGAAGCATGGGAAGCTCTTTTTGTAAAAAATCCAATTATGCACCAATTTGCAATTGGTTTATTGTGGGGCGTTTATCAGGATCGCAAGCTGGTGCAGACGTTCCGCTATATGGAGGATGGTACGTTTAATACTGAGGATGAGGAGGAATACCAACTGCCTAAGCAGGGTCAGATCGGGCTGGTGCATCCAATAGAGCTTTCTCAAGAGTTAAAAGATGCTTGGCGGCAGCAGTTGGAGGATTATGAAATTGTGCAGCCAATTGACCAGCTAGAGCGGAATATCTATTGTGTAACGGAGGAGGAAGCAAAGAGCAAGCAGTTACTGCGCTTTGGAGGGTATCTTATCAATGATCTATCCTTGTGCGGCAAATTGCTGGATATTGGCTGGTATCGTGGTTCTACACAGGATGCGGGCGGTTTTTATACATTTTACCGTGAAGATCCCGAAGTAGGTTTTGGCGTAGAACTGCACTTTTCGGGTACATATGTCGGCTGCATCAATGATGAAGTTACCATATATGACGCACGGTTTTATAAGCCGGATACGATTCCGCACGGAAGCTATACCTATGACGAAGTGGAAGAGGAGCAGGCATTTTTCCTTGGTGAAGTACCTAAGCGGTATTTCAGCGAAATCATATGGCAGCTCACCAAAGCAACTGCGTCCAGTCAGGATCAGGATGAAAATTGGAAGAAGGATGCGGATATATGGAAGACAACTCCCAAACATGAATAAGTAGGGGGCAGCAGCGACCGCAGGAATGTGCTCAGGCTTATAGAGCCATAACAGTTTCGAAACATCTATAATTGGAAAGTGGCAGCGACCGCAGGAAAGCGATCAGGTTTATAGAGCCATAACAGCTCCAAAATATCAATAAGTAGGGGGGCAGCAGCGACCGCAGGAAAGCGATGAGGCTTATAGTGTCATAACAGATCCGAAACATCAATATTAGGGGGCGTCAGCGGATGACAGGCATAACAGGGATTGGATATCAAAATTTTGAGGAGATTGTCAAGGGGAATATATTCTATATTGATAAGACGCTATTTATTAAAGAGTGGTGGGAAAATGCCGACAAGGTAACACTGATTACCCGTCCAAGACGGTTTGGCAAAACATTAAATATCAGCATGACAGAACAGTTTTTTTCGCTGGATTATCAGGGACGTTCGGATATTTTTGAAAATTTTAAGATATGGAAAGAGGAAAAGTATCGGAAACTGCAAGGCACATTTCCGGTGATTGCGTTTAGTTTTGCGGATGTGAAGGAAACAACTTTTGCGGAAGCAAGAAAAGTGATATGCCATAATATAAAAAAATTGTATAATAAATATGATTTTTTATTAGACAGTGACTGTATGAATGCAGATGAGAAAACTTTATATCGCAGCGTATCCGCCGAAATGGAGGGGTACCTTGCTGCGGATTCGATTAGGGCATTAGCGGAATATCTGGGACGCTTCTATCATAAGAAGCCGATTATCCTTTTGGACGAATATGACACGCCTTTGCAGGAAGCTTATATTAGCGGATATTGGAAGCAGATGGCAGATTTTATAAGGAGTCTTTTTAATGCTGCTTTTAAGACAAACGATTTTTTTGAACGTGCAATTATGACAGGAATTACACGTGTCAGCCGTGAGAGTATTTTTTCAGATTTAAACAATTTAAAAGTAGTTACAACAACCTCAAGAAAGTATGAAGACTGTTTTGGCTTTACACAGGAGGAAGTGACAGAAGCATTGCGTCAATTTGGGCTTTCGGACAAAGAGGAGGAAGTGCGTAGCTGGTATGATGGATTTACGTTTGGCAGCAAAACAGGTATTTATAATCCGTGGTCGATTACGAATTACCTAGATGAGAGGGTATTTGCTGCGTATTGGGCAAATACCAGCAGCAACAGCCTTATAGGGAAGCTGATTCGTGAAGGAAGCAAGGATATTAAAACAACAATAGAGACATTGCTCAACGGAGATTCTATTTGTACAGTGATAGATGAACAGATAGTATTTCAACAACTGGAACAAAATGAAAATGCTATATGGAGCCTGCTGCTTGCAAGTGGATATTTCAAAGTAAAAAATAGTGCGTATTGTAAAGACAACGATAAAATAGAATACGAATTGGAACTGACAAACAGGGAAGTCAGGCTAATGTTTGAGAATATGGTATCGGATTGGTTTGGGAAAAATCCTTCTGTATATAATGATTTCGTTAAAGCGCTGCTGATAGGAGATAAAAAAGCGATGAATTATTATATGAATAAAGTTGCGCTTCAGACCTTTAGCTGCTTTGACAGTGGAAATAAGCCGTCGGAGGAGGCAGAACCCGAACGGTTTTATCATGGTTTTGTATTGGGGCTTATGGTAGATTTAAGAAACCGTTATGTGCTTACATCAAATCGGGAAAGCGGATTCGGGCGTTATGATGTAATGCTCAAGCCCAAAAATAATGTGGATAATGCAATTATTTTAGAATTTAAGGTGCAGATGCCTGATGATGAAAAGACGTTGCAGGACACGGCTGCTGCGGCACTTGCCCAGATTGAAGAAAAGCAGTATGCGGCTTCTCTGGAAGCAGAAGGCATCGCACCGGAGCGCATTCTTAAATATGGTTTTGCATTTCAGGGCAAAAGGGTTTTTATAGGATAAGATGGTGACACAATTTGTTTGTGCCTTGAAAAGTTTGAAAGTAAGCTTTCGAATATTGATTGGTATGCGTGATAAAGTACGCAAGGGGGATAGGAATGGCGAAAAAGATGAAAAACTGTAATAACATAGATATGGCGCAGATAAGCGAGATATTGGATGCCCTTTCGCTGGATAGCCAGCAGAGGACATTGGCACAGGCGTATCTGCTGGGGGAGGCGGACGAATCAGCGCTGGGGCAGATGCCGCATTGTGATTTGTCCCAAGTCACGCTGGAAGTACCAGCACAAACCGCAAAGAATCTATTTGGCTTATTTATAGTGCAGCAGAAACAGGAACAAGCACGCAGATTATTCGAACTGTTGTTTGCAATTGGGCGGGCAACCTGTTACCCATTGATACAGAAAGATATTTTTACTGCTAAAGAGGGAGCAATTGCCTGCGATCCAGTTAAAAAGATAACGATATATCTGTATGCACAGTTCTATAATAATTGGACAAACAGCTTATTTGGCGGTGATATTAAAAGTTTTCTGCAAATGGCAGAGAACCAGCCGGAATATTTTAAAACCGTTCTGAATTGCATAGAAGAAAACGAGAGGGCATTTATCAGCACATTCACGCAGCACACCAGAAAAGAGCGGCGGGATCATCTACGGCTTGTGCTGCTAATGGCATATTTTACCGCGAAATATAATAATTCTGAAGAAACGGCAGTGCCGCCGGAAGAGGACAGCGGCGATATGCCGGAAATTGCGATTGCGCCGGAGGATATTCCTTTGATGAAACAGTATGAGGATATTATTTTATCCCGTTTCGGTGATTTGTTTCAAAATCAAATGGAGGCATCGGCGCTTGCAAAAATTGTAACAGCGATTGTAGAGAATCAGATTACCCCGAAAATAAAGGAGCTTGCTGCTTCTGTTTGCGTAGATAAAGTATTGCTGCATCTATATGGCGGTCTGGCGTATTTAAACTATAACCTTTCTGTTACACTCAAAAATATTGTAAAAATATGCTTAGAAACCAAGATTTGTATGCTTTCGGCTACAAATACATCCTGCTGGGACAATCGTGATATGCTGGATGTAATACAGTATATTAGCAGTCTGCTTTTTATGGATATTGAAATCAGGGGAACCAATTATGACAAGGTACTTGGGATCGACAGCAAAAGGTTAATCCAATGGGCGGCATTTAAACAGTATTCAGCAATTTTGGATCAGCAGTTTTGGACTAATCGAGAGTGTTTTCTCCGCGCGATGGACGAACCAGACTGGGATTGGCAGTTTATCTATAAAGTGGCACGGCAAAAATCAGAATATGATATGAAAAAGGAATTGCATGCGTGTAATTTTTTATATCAGATTGCAGCGCAGCAAGATCCGCCGCTGTATCAGCAGTTTTTGGCAGAACACAGACAGCAGAACATCAATAAAGAGCGATTGATTCTAATGCTGTTACATGATGTAGAAGAATACAGAGAACTAGTAGAAAATTATCTGCGTGGTGCGGCGGCTGTGGACACGCTGTATCCGATTGCAGAACAGTTAATGGAAAATTCATATGATTTCTATACAGAAACCGATTTACTGATGACATATTGGGCGCAATACCAAGACGAGCCGTTCCACCGAAGATGTGAGGCATATTTACTCCTGATACGTAGTGATTATTTTATTGTGCGGGATATCTCTGTTTCGGAAGATATAGAAGATGGCATATCTTCGGTAAAGGTACAGAAGCTCTTGGAAAATTTAGACCAAGAGGGACTTGCGATTGCTTTTCAGTTCAAAGGGCTTATGATGCTTGTGGAGGAATGGGGCAGAGATGAGGACTGGATAATGTCGCTTGTAGAGAGTGCAGTGGGAAGTTTTTCAGAATATCTGCACCAAAAAAAAGAAGAAACATGGAAGGCATTTACAACGGGAAATGCTTTTGGACGTTTCTTTGCGCTGCGTGTTTTGCTGGAATGTCCTGAGGAGTACAAAGCGGAAATTTTATATTTTACGAAGGACAGTTCCAAGAAAGTGCAGGGGGAACTGCTGGGATTCCTTTACGGGCAGAAAAGCTGGGAGGAGGATATCAAGCAGCTATTAAATGCCAAAAACGCAAAGCAGCGGGAGCTTGCTGCAAAGGTAATGTGCCATTGGCAGGGAAATGGGATGTAGTATCAAGAAGTATTGGCGCATGTTTTGGACAAAGAGAAGAATTGTAAGAAATAGTTTAAAAATCACTTGTGACAAGCAAGTGTCATAAGTGATTTTTGAACAGTTCCTAAGATGTGGGAGGAAATAAACTATGTGGTATCGGGGAAGGGTAGAATTGGTAAAACTACCAGAAAACAGATTAAAAGCGTTGGCAGAGATTAAGAAAAAGTTTACATTAAATTTATCCATCAGTGAATTTGTAAAAAATACAGAAAAATTACCATATATTATAGACGAGAATATGTACGATAGAGAATATCATAGAATTGTAGACGACAGTTCCATATCTGATTATGTGAAATTTGTTGCAAAGGAAGAAGTGCTTGGTGCTACATGGATAGGGTGGGGGGGCTATAAAAATGAAGTGTACGATGGTGATGGGGACAATGAAGAAGATGAGGAGGAAGACGACGACACGGTAACTGTTGATCCGCAAAGTGTTGTTGCGCTCGCAGAGATGTTGACGGAAATTCAAGAATTGGAGGAGAATTGTGGGGAATCGGAAATTGCTGACGAACGCAATAACGAACATAAAAGCGAACACAATAACGAATCCAAAAGTGAATGCAAAAGCGTTTGCGAAAGCGTTCGCAAGGCAGTATTGGATGAGGTTACAAAATGCGTTTATCATACGCAGGAGTATCTTATAGAGCACAAAGAACAGTATCTTGACCGTGGTCTGTTAGAGGATAATGAGGAGGATATTGGCACGCTTTGGCTGTGTGGTTTGGTTGATATTTTGAGCGAATATCAGTATGTCTGTGAACTGGACTGGAAGACAGAATTGGAGGATTTTATTTATTTTGTCGAGGCTCTTAGAGGCGTTTTGGCGCGTGGGCTGCGTATTGACCCGCAATGGCTTTCGGAGGAGGCTGATATATCAGAAAGATGCAAAGTTTTGCTGGAAAAGTGGGGCAGAGCAGATTTATGCTTTGCCAGTATTGATATGGAAAGTGACAGCTATGTGATATTTCCATATAACACGACAAAGCTGCCAGAACTTAAAATATGTGCGCAGAGGGCTGGATTTCGGATTGACTTGGTAGAAAATGTATAAGCAATACAAGGGCAGCAGTTATCCCATATAATTTTACAATAACTTTTTAGCAAGGATGGATTAATTTAGAAAGGAACTGGAAGTGACTGCTTGGCTAATTAAAATGTTTGTTTTTTCTCTAATAGTTACCATTATTATAGAAGCTGCCGTTGCATACTGCTTAAGAATACGCACGATTAAAAAATTGTTATTGATAACGTTGGTTAATATCCTTACAAACCCGCCTGCTGTATTGCTGCATTGGCTGGGAAGTATCTATTTGCAGGATCTACCTGATTTGTATTTGCAGCTTGTAATAGAAATAATCGTGATAGTAACGGAAGCGTTGATTTATCAAAGTTTTTCCAATTCTTCTGTATGCAAAGTGACAGCAGATTTCAAGAGCACAGAAAGAAACAGACATCTGCAAACACCCCAGTGGTATATTCCGCACACGTTTATTTTATCACTTGTAACAAATATATGTTCATGGACTGCTGGTATTATTTTATTCTAAGTGTCAAAAAGACAAGGAATAGATAGGACTGAAAGGATTTGACAAAACTTTCACATTTTGTTTGTGCGTTGGAAAGGAATGACGAAAAATATGAAGGACAATACAACCTATATTGCGCCTTGGCGTTATAAAAAACCTAATTTTGTTCCAAATAAAGAGGGAAATATTGTTTTGATTTCCAAAGCATCTTTTGGGCCGCTGGAAGTTTATGAATGGGGGATTGATGCAGACAATAATGCATTTGAACGTTATGAGTGGCTTGAGAATGATTTTTATCAGTATGAAAATTATTGTATTACGATATCAAGAGAGGCATTACGGGAGCAGATTCAAATTGTAATTTCTCTTTTTCAAAATAATGGGCTGACGGAATGGACAGCCATATATGAGAAAATATTGCGTAGCAAATACCTTGAAGGGAGATAACATTGAATACGAATTTAAGAAATGAAATAGCAGCACTGATAGGAATTGAACTTTCTAGTTCCAAATGTTTTGAAACTCGGCGTAAAGATAAAACAATAGAGGGTTTTGATTTTTGGCAGCATTTTAATGAGATGTGTTATCGTATTCTAAAGGGTGATTATTTGATGAAGAAAGTACTACATGATGCAATAAATGGCATCACATTGCTTTCTAATCTTGATTGCGTTGATAACAAAAGAATAGGCACGCTTGGGCATTCCTATGGCGGAAATACAGTTTTATTTTTATCAGCACTAGATGAGCGGATAGCCTTTAGCTGTGCAAGCGGCTGTGCCTGTACTTTTGAAAATCGCATGAAAAACAATGTCGGAATAGAAATGGCAAGTGTAATCCCGAATTTTCATGGAAAATATGATATTTATGATGTGGTTTCCTGCATTGCACCACGGCGTCTGCTTATTGTTTCTAGTGATAGTGATAAATATTCAAGAGATGCTGCGTATATTGTAGAAAAAGCTAGTTCAGCATATGCTAAATGGAGTGCTTTGGGGAATTTAGAGCATAAGCAATATCAAGGTGGTCATGCAATTACAGAAGAGAGATTTTATGATATTATTAAGTGGATTGAGATAAATGCCTAAACGGATTGTTATATATACTGCCCGCCTAGTGCACCATTTTTTATTAGAATATTTGGAAGGAGAAGTTATTTTATGAAAAAACGGACACGTCAATGTGCGGTGCTGATTTGCTGCATTCTTTTTACAATTGTGGGGAGTATGGTTTCTGTACTTCCCGTATCTGCAGATATTATCTGGGAGCCTGAAGATATGTTTTACAATGATCATGCTTCCGAATGTACTTACGTAAATCGTGCATTTACAGCAAATGGGCCTGATGGGATTGTGATTGTTTATAAAAATCCCGAATCGCCGCAGAAAGTGACCCAGTTAGAGAATGGAACGGTAATCTATATTTCGTATACATATCAGGATAGTGATGGTATTCTTTGGGGAATTTATGAGAATACAAATGCAAAGAAAACCGGTTGGATGCCGATGGAGTATATGGAAATCGTCTATGACAGTATTTCCTTTGCAGAGGAATTTCAGGAGGAGATTGTTGGAGCGGTGGAACAGGATCTGGATAGCCAGTATCTTGGACAGGAGATTTATTTATGGGAATATCCCGGTGCAGAAAATGGTACGCCAATGCAGACACAAGAGCATCTGCCCACATACAGCCATGTATTTCAAGATGAAGAAGGGCGGCTTTGGGGGAATGTCAATTATTATTATGGCATGAAAAATAAATGGGTATGCATTGATCAGCCAACCGCAGATTTTGAAGCGCTTTTCCCGAACGGTGCACCGCAGCGGGGAAATACAAAAAATGAACAAAATAACACAGAACAAGAGAAAACATCAGAAGAATCTACAAAAATCTCCGCAGATTCTTCGATGGAACAGCCTGACAAACAGTCCAGTGCAGAGCGGATTGTACCCAAGCAGAAACAAAGCATTGTAATCATAACAACGATTTTGGTGCTTGTTGTTGTGCTTGTGACTGCTGGGTTGTTGGTAATATTATGGCGAAGAAAGTAAATGGATTAATCTACAGATTTTAATGATTCTGCCATATTAATATTTTCTAATTTCCCTGTCATTATCCGATTCACAATCCATGTAAAGGCGAAAGTCAGCAGAATACTTAATAAATAGCTGACTGCCTTTACATGAACATCAAAGGACATTAAATCAATATCAACTTTATGCATTACATAAATATGAAGCAGTTTTCCTAATAGCAGACCTACGGCACAGCCTATTGCAGTAAGCGCTGTATTTTCGCGGAATACATAGGCAGCGGTTTCATTGCGATAAAACCCAAGTACCTTAATTGTGGCGATTTCCCGTATCCGTTCTGTAATATTAATATTATTGAGGTTGTAAAGTACAATAAAGGCAAGTGCTGCAGCACACGCTATCACGACAAATACAATATAATTCATACTGCTCATCATACTGGAAAAGCGTACAAGCATATCCGCATTAATGGATACGGCTGTGATATTGTTTGCTTTCATAATGGCAGCGCCTACGGCATGAATATCGGCATCTTTCGTGATATTTGCGTATACATTTTTATAAAGAAATGCACCACATGCTGTTTGATAGGTTTCGGCATTTAAGTAGATATAATTGTAAATATAGTTTTCACAAATTCCACTTACCACTGCTTGGACTTCTTTTCCGTTTTCCTCAAAAAGATGTATGGTATCCCCGATTTGAATGCGATATCGCTTTGCTAGTTTTTCGCAGATAACGGCTTCGCCAGCTTTGGGATAGGAGATCGCGGTTTTGTCTGGCGTGTGCAGGTCAATATACTCGCCGATCTGTGCAGGATTTTCAACAATAATTAGATGTATGGATTTTAGATTCTCTGGTGTCTGTAAATCCATGGTGGTTTCAAGCACCGGAAGAAATGATCCGCCATAGGTGTCAAGAATTTCTGTAAATTCTGTTAGGGAAGGGTCGTTTGCGTCTTTTATACCATTTTTTAGTGTAATACCGAACTGATAGGTCTGTATTTCCTGAAACTGTTGATCGGCAATATCCACAACAGAATCACGGATGCCAAAGCCTGTGACAAGCAGGGCAGTACAACCGCTAATGCCAATGACCATCATAAAGAAGCGTCGTTTGTAACGCACAATATTTCGAACAGATACTTTGTGTAAAAATTTTAAGCGTTTCCATATAAAAGGCAGCCATTCTAAGAAAACGCGCTTCCCAGCACGCGGTGCTTTGGGGCGCATTAAATCTGCCGCAACCTCTTTTAACTCGTGTCGACACGATATCCATGTTGTGCCCATAGAGCACAATAGCGCGCACGCAAGACACAACAGTGCTGTACCGCCATCAAATATATAGACAATGCTGCCCATTTGATACATCATACCATAGGCTGTCCAGATGACGAAGGGGAATAAATGGATTCCAAGAAAATATCCTGCGATACAGCCAGCAAGTGCCGCACTGCCGGAATAAAAAAGATATTTTCCCATAATTGCGGCTTCTCCATAGCCAAGTGCTTTCAATACACCAATCTGTGTGCGCTGTTCCTCAACCATGCGATTCATAGTGGTCATACATACCAACGCTGCCACCAAAAAGAAGAAAACGGGAAATACATTTGCAAGCCCTTCCACAATGCTGGAATCATTTTGAAAGCAGGCATAACCGATATTGGTATCACGATTAAGAACATAAGTTTCTGGCTTTTCAATATTGGCAATATCCGCTTCTGCGTCTGCAATTTCCTGTTCTGCCTCCGCAATTTTTTCTTCAAATTCGGCATAAGAGTCATTGTATTTTGCCCAGCCGTCCGCAAGTTCAGCGTGTGCGTCTGCAAGTTCGGCTTCCGCGTCTGTAAGTTCCTTTTTTGCATCGGCAAGTGTTTGCTTGGCATCGGCTTTTTCTTCGGCAAGTGTTTGTTTGGCGTTGGCAAGTTCGGCTTCGGCATCCGCTACAATTGCCTGATATCTGCGCTCTCCTTGCGCCTTGCAGTAATCTTTCCAAAGCGGTTCTTTATCGTCTATATAATCGTTATAATCCTTGGAATAAATCGGATAGTCTTGGTTAAATTTTACATAGATTTCCGTATAAAACTCTGCGCAAAATCCCTGTGGCAGCAGATACATAAAACCGCTGACTTGACCATTGCCAAGAGCCGTTGTGCCACGTTCAAACTGAATATAGGCACTTGACTGTGCAATACCGACAATGGTGTATTCCCGATAAGCAAAATAGTCCAAGTCTTCCTCCACATTGTTTTCAGAAAGAACAATTTTTGTTCCAAGTGCGCTTTTGTCATAAAGATTTGCGTCAACAACACATTCTGTTGCTTGCTGGGGCAGCCTTCCGGCAACGACTTCTAAACCGTTAATATTTTGCAGTAGTGAGTGGGCTTTGATAACATCTTCATTTCCTTGTTGATTGAAGTAGAGAATATCAGCCGCTACAGCACCCTCGACAAAGCGGATATCTTCTTTGCTGGATAATGTTTGCACATCCTCGTCCTCAAATCCTAATGTTGACAGCAGACGGAAATCATAGAGCTGCTTTTCCTCTAAATAAGCGTTGGCGGAGGTTATCATAACCTGTCGTGTAATTTTCAATCCTGCAAAAAAGCCAACACCCATTGCCACAATTGCAAAAATAGCAAGATAACGCCCCAAGCTTTGCCGAATTTCCCGCAATGTAGTTTTTTTCATAATGGATTTCATAAAATACCTCCATTTCCTTATTACGTAACAGTTCAGATAATCCATTGAACTGTTACGTATCCAGCCATTAGAAATCGCTTCGCGATGGGCTGGATACCTCCAACTACTCCATTTTATTACGGTCAGCGCAGTAAATGCGCAGACCTACCTGAACTGTTACCTTATTACCACTCAATTTCTTCCACATTTACAATATTTGTATTTTTTATCATACTCACAATGGTGCCGCTTTTTACCGTGATAATACGGTCTGCCATTGCAGTTAGCGCTTGATTATGGGTGATAACAATTACTGTTTTTCCTTTTTCGCGGCAGGTGTCCTGCAACAGTTTTAACACTGCCTTTCCAGTATTGTAATCCAACGCGCCAGTTGGTTCATCACACAACAAAAGTTTTGGATTTTTTGCCAGTGCACGTGCAATTGCAACACGCTGCTGTTCACCGCCGGAAAGCTGTGCAGGAAAATTGTTCATTCTGTCTTGAAGTCCAACTTCGGTAAGTACCTCCGCTGCGTCCAGAGGATCTGTACAAATTTGCGCAGCAAGCTCTACGTTTTCCAGTGCGGTTAAATTTTGCACAAGGTTATAGAATTGAAATACAAAACCAACGTCATAACGGCGGTATCCTGTTAATTGTTTTTTATTGTATGCAGAAACCTCGTTGGACTCTAAAAATACTTTTCCTTCCGTCAAGGTATCCATACCGCCAAGAATATTGAGAATGGTCGTTTTTCCCGCACCGGAAGCACCTACAATCACACAGAACTCGCCTTGTTCTATTTGAAAATTTACATTGTGAAGCGCCTGAATAGACACCTCGCCAGTTTTATAGATTTTGCTTACATTTTGAAATTCTACAAAAGACCCCACAATTCAGTTCTCCTTTATTGTAAAAACATTATACTATATTGCTGATTTACAGTTAAAAACAAAGTATCTGTATTATCATAACACGTTTTGGAAATTTATTTCCAGTATTTTAATATTTTTATAGAAAATGTGGGTAATTAGGTGTAACAGTTCAGATAACCCATTGAACTGTTACGTATCCAGCCATTGAAAATCGCTTCGCGATGGGCTGGATACCTCCAACCACTACATTTTATTACGGTCAGTGCAGTAAATGCGCAGACCTACCTGAACTGTTACAATTAGGTTACTTTTCACATCCACGTCAAAATAGTGGGAATTATGCGCCAAAATGCTAAAAGCTTTTGCTTTTTTACTTTAGCGTTTTGTGTGCATCAATTGTAATGTAATTAGGATATCTAATAGGTAGAGGAATCAGCCAAACAACTCGCTATTTCCACGCTCTCGGATTAGTGGTATAATAAAAAAGTCATAAATTATATATATCGAAAAAGGAACAAAAGGCGATGTTTGAAGTAAAAAATAATACATATCGTGTTAAAACAGATGGGTTTCATGGAGAACTATTTCTTCCGGTCGAAGACAAATATTCTGGGAAAGCACTAATCTGTTTTGGTGGAAGTGATGGGAAATTTGAATTGTCCCGAATGCTGGCAAGTGTTTTTCAATCTCATGGGTTGACAACTCTAGCACTGGCCTATGGGATCAGTTGCCGGCTGGCTGGCGAATATATTATGGGGTGGACAATATCTTGCAAGATTAACAGAGAGTAATATTAAAAAGATTATAAGTCAAAAGTTATGCACAGAACTGGAATTTATAATGCCGTATTTGAAAAAACTATTTTAGCAACAGAGCAGTTTCTTTCTCTGTATCAGGCAGAAAATAAATAGCAATTTATGTGCGAAAGATGGAGGAATTTATGATACAAGCAGTAATTTTTGATATGTATGAAACGTTAATTACACATTATCGAAGCCCGTTGTATTTTGGTGCACAGATGGCAGCAGATGCAGGAATAACAGAGGAGGCATTTCAGGTAATATGGCAGCAAACGGAAATTGCACGCAGTACAGGGAAACTGACGTTTGAAGATGTAATTGAAAATATTTTACAGGCAAATCAGTGTTACTCCAAAGCAATTTACAACAAAATAATCGAAAAACGCTATGCGGCAAAACGAGAATCTTTTCGTCATCTGCATCCAGAAATTCTTCCTATGCTGGCACAGATAAAGGAAAATGGGCTGCAAATTGGGGTAATTAGCAATTGCTTTTCGGAAGAAACGAAAGTGATACGAGAAAGTGTATTGTTTCCTTATTTTGATGTGGTTTTTCTTTCTTATGAGCAGGGGCTTGTGAAACCAGATAAAGAGATTTTTTACAGATGCCTTCAAAAGCTGTCAGTAAAGGCAGAAGAATGTTTGTATGTGGGAGATGGAGGCAGTCAAGAACTAGAAACAGCGAAGGCGCTTGGAATGCGGGCAGTTCAGGCAGTTTGGTATCTGCAAGAGGGCACAGAGCAGCCAAGTGGACGTAAGCCGGCATTTCGCCACATGGAAACACCATTGGCAGTTATGCAGGAATTACAATAATCGTAGAGGAAATCCAACGGATATATGATTTGCGTTTCGCCATAGGCGGATCGGAATGCGCAAATGCTGTTACGATGAGTAGCTGGAAACTGTAAATAGTAACAAGAAATCAGGGAAAGAGAGAAGGCATAAATGGGGATGTTCTTGGACAGCAGCATTCCTTTCGAAGCGTATAAATAAGCGGCGTCCGGCAGATATTTTGTGGATAAATCGCTGTTATACTGACGACCATTAAGATTTTCCAATTTCTGCACGGTTCATATTGCATAAGCGGGCTGCGTCAAGATTATCTGATGCCGCAGATGGACATTTAGACAAGTCAAATCGACGAGTTATTTCTTGACAGTTCCTAAGGATAAAAACTATAGACTATGTTTTCAAGGAAAACTAAGAGAACCACCAAAATATATAAGACGAATATTGGCAGTAGGAATTAGTTATAATAAAAAGCCTAAGGAATATTGCTGCAAAGTGGAAGTGTTCGAGAAGGGTAAGAACGTTTTATAGTCTTAGGTAGAATGGCGTTATGGTAGTAAAATAAAAAAGGCTGTTGGAAAATAAAATTTTCTGACAGCTTTTTTGGTGTTTTATTTTGTAACAATTATCTTAGATTTCCTTAATCTGCGAAAA
>VSNQ01000101.1 GCA_009774395.1 Lachnospiraceae bacterium | reverse complement strand
TAGCGGGCTATGTAATTGATTTTTGAGTGGTGCTATCGGAGAAAAAGACAAGTGGTATTAAAAGTTATTTTTGAACAGTTCCTTAGTATAAAGCTTGTAAATTATTATATATAAGGTGTCATAGATAGGTAGTTGAGCGTGCCGGGGGCGACTTCGGTTCCTTTTTCGAGAAGTGCGATCAAGCCTTGTATGGTTTCGTCGGCATCTTCGGGGGTTGAGGGCAGTAGCGAATTATCCAGCTTTACAGCAAGGACAATCAGCACAATTTCGGCAAGCGCAGAAGGGTAATTAAAATGGATATCACCGTTTTCGATTCCCTGTTTTATAATTTCTGTTAAAGCGGGTTTTAATTCTGAAATAACATGGCTTAGGTATTTTTGATGCAAAAAAGCAAGATCCTGTGCGCTGGTATAATTGGCAGAATTTCCATTTTGGTTGATAAAAGCAACAGAGGAGTTCTGACACGCTTGAAAAAGCATTGCCATGCGCGTAAAGGGCGGGATATCTGTTTTTGCTGCCAAATGTTTGGCGGTTTGTAAGGGTTTCTCGTAGCTCCGTTCAATGAGTGCATCAAGAATGGCGTCTTTTGATGGGAAATAGTAATAAATACTTCCCTTTCCGATTCCTGCTTTCTGGGCGATATCACTTACAGAAATTGTCTGTATATTGTTTTCTTCCAGAAGCTGCTGGAGCGCGTCGAGTATTATGTCATATTTTCTTGAATCGGGCATAATTCCAGCCACCTTTCTAAAATTTTTATATTATAATAAAATTGTCTTGTTAAGTTCATAATTATAGCATATCCATTTTGGGCATACAATTGTAAAAAATGCAAAAAAACGTATTATAATTTTAGTAATTATTAAGGAAAAATATACTTGACCTATAGTCGAAAAGTGTGGTAAAGTTATTGAAAACAAAATCGACTCACGGTCGAAAATTAAAATATCAAAATTGAAGAATCAATAGGGAGGATTAAGATGACATACGCAGAGTTTTTTAGTGAGGTTAAAGGGAAATTTATGGGAGTGGATGTAAGTGATATTCACGAGCATCTTGCATTTCAATTTAATATTGAGGATGAGGAAGCTGGTGGAGCTTTTTATGTAGAGGTAAAGGATGGTCAGCTTTCTGTGGAGCCATATGAGTATTATGACAGAGATGCAATGTTTGTCTGCACGCCAGAGGTATTAAGAAAGATTTCCGAGGGTGAAATGGATCCGGTATGGGCATATACAACACAGAAACTTCGTGTAGAGGGTAATATTGATAAGGCTTTGAAGCTGAAAGATATTATTGAAATAAAGAAAAAAGAGATGAAGGAAGCGAAGAAGAAAGCAGCGGAGGAGAAAGCCGCAGCAGAAAAGAAAGCAGCGGAGGAGAAAGCCGCAGCAGAAAAGAAAGCGGCGGAGGAGAAAGCCGCAGCAGAAAAGAAAGCCGCAGCAGAAAAGAAAGCAGCGGAGGAAAAAGTGGCAGCAGAGAAGAAATCTGCGGATGCAAAGGCTTCTGATACAAAGGAAGCAGAAAAAACCTCTAAGAGTAAATAGTATGACTTAAATTTTGGGGTAAGTAATTTGGAGGTGTAAAAAATGGGTATATTAAAGAATACCATGACTTGTCTGGGCGTGCTTGCAGCAGTGGGTGCGGGAGAAACGGCATATTTTTATAGAAGGACAATGATACGCAATAATGCAAAGGTAGAGCGTACCATGAAAATGTCAGGAACGGACTGGTCGCAGTATGCGCCAGTTCTAGCGGAGCGGAAAGCGTTTATGATGGCGCAGAACCACAGAGATGTCTATCAAATGTCTTTTGACAAACTGAAACTCCATGCGACTTATTTCCCGGAAATACAAAATACTGACGGAAAGAAAAAAGTAGCAATCTGTTTCCACGGATATACAAGTCAAGGGTTGTCAGATTATATTGGGCTTTCTGATTATTATTTAAAGAGAGGATTTGCGATGCTGCTTCCTGATGCGCGTGCACATGGACAGAGCGAGGGAGAATATATTGGGTTCGGCTGCCTTGACAGAAAGGATGCGCTTGTGTGGATTGACTGGGTTATTCAAGAATGCGGCGAGGATGTGGAGATTATTCTGCATGGTACATCTATGGGTGGCGCTACTGTATTAATGGCAAGCGGTTTAGAACTGCCAAAGCAGGTAAAGGGCATTGTTTCTGATTGCGGCTTTACGTCACCTAAGGAAGTGTTTACACACGTGCTCAACAGTATGTATCATCTTCCGGCGTTTCCGGCAATACAAGGAGCCGATATTATTAATAAAAAACTGGCGGGTTATGGTATGGATGAGTGCAATGCAAAACAGGAAGTGCGCAAGGCGAAGGTGCCCATTCTGTTTATACATGGTTCAAATGATACATTTGTTCCGTGTAAAATGTGCCATGAAATTTATGATTACTGCGCAGCACCAAAGAAAAAGCTAATAGTAGAGGGGGCAGCACACGCTGAAAGCTACTATAAAGATATGGAAAAATATGAACAAGCGCTTACGGATTTTTTTGAGGAAACTTTATAGAAAATAGAAGGCGTTTTTCAGAGAAAAATATTTTCTAATGATTGGGGGGATTTAAAATGAAAACAAGAAATGGATATAAGACATACCCATTAACAGCGGCGCAAAAGTATCATTTTTACTATTCGCAGTACAGCCCAGGGCAGGAAATCCTAAATGTTGGCAGCAGCCTGACAATACAGTTTGAACTCAATATTGATGAACTGCGTAAGGCGATTTACAAGGCATATGACCGCTGTGAATCTATGCGTGCAAGGCTTGTTTATGACAAAAAAGAAAAAACATGGTATCAGTATATTGTGGATAAAGAAGAACGCGAAATTGAATATGTAGATTTCTCTGATAAGACAATGGAAGAAGCAGAAGCTGAGATGACAGCATGGACACGTGTTCCGTTTGGGGAAGATGTGCCAATGAATAAGATTGTAATTATTAAGACGCCGGATGGTTTTCAGGGAATGTTTATTGTCGGCGATCACAGATTCCTTGATGCGCAGTCATTAATTGGCTTTATGAAGGATGTTATTGAACTGTACTGTAATGCGAACTTTGAAAATGTACCATATCCTGCAGATATGCGTTCTTATGTGGAGCAGCTTGAAAAAGACTTTGCATATGAGGCAGGCAGCAAAGCACAGGAAAGGGATAGAGAATATTTCCATAAATTATTTGAAGCTCCGGAGCCAATTTACAATGGTATTGAGGGAAAGAAAAAGCTTGACGAGGCAAGACGGGCAACGGGGAATCCCAATTTAAGAGCAGCGCCTACGGGGTCTGACAGCTTTGTGGCTGCAATTGATATTTTCCACTTGGAGGGAGAACCAACACAGCGGTTAATGAAATTCTGCGAAGAACAGCATATTTCATTGCAGTGCCTGTTAATTATGGGTATCCGTACCTATTTGCAGAAAATGAATAACTGCGATGATGTGTCTATGATGGTTGCATATGCGCGCAGAGCGACACTTTTGGAAAAAAAATCCGGCGGTACGCGTATTCATAGTTTTCCGTTTAGAACGATTATACCCGAAGATAAAACCTTTATGGAGGGTATATTGGAAATCAGGGACAAGCAGAATGAAACATTCCGCTATGTTAATTTTGATCCTGTGGAGTGCATGCTATATAAAAAAGAAGTGTATAATACACCAATTGGTATGGGATATGAAACCGTAGCACTTACGTATCAGCCTGCTACCCTGCGTGAAAAAGGGCTGGTTGATTTGGGCGATATCCAATATAAGACAAAACGTTATGGAAACGGTTACTACGCAGATGGCTTGTATCTGACAGTAATGCACAGACCAGAGGACAACGGTTTGGACTTTAGCTTTGAGCATCAAGTGAAGGCATACAGCAAAGAGGCATTGGAACTGTTCTACTACTATGTATGTAAGATTATGTTTAAGGGAATTGAAAATCCGAACCTTAAGATTGGTGATGTTATTAAGTTAATTTAGAATGTGCTTGGTGTGGGATATGAAAAGAAAGGCAGGAGTTGGCGATGTTTGATAAAGTGGCAGATATTATTGTAAATTATGTAGAGGTCAAAAAAGAGGATATTAAGCCGGAGTCCAGATTTATGGAGGATTTGGGATTTAGTTCTTTTGACTTTATGAGTATGCTGGGCGAAGTTGAGGATGAGCTGAACGTTGAAATTGATCAGGAGGAAGCAGCAAATATCCGCACAGTGCAGGAAGCAGTGGATTATTTAGAGAGAATTTCTAAATAAATAGTAAATCATATATGGTAAATCAGGGGCTGTCGGAATATGCAGTTTGCTCACAATATACTGCTGATTATGCAAGTAATTTAAGCAATATATTGGGCGTATTATATTATTTCTGGCAGCTTTTTGCAAACAATACGATATTCAGAAAGGGCAGGGTAAGGATATGAATGAATTGCATAGCACCATTAGAGAATTGTTAGTGGCGGCAGAAAAAGAGTTTAGTTCCCGTGACGCAATTCGCTTTAAGGTAAAGAGCGATGATGGCAGCGGAAAAAAAGCGGTGAAAGTAGCTGGGAAAACATACACAGAATTAAAGAATGATAGTGAGTGTTTTTCCGCAGCATTGGCGGCACTTGGCGAGCAAGGGAAGCATATTGCAATTATCGGCACTACTTCTTATTCGTGGATTGTTTCCTTCTTCGGGATTGTAAATAGCGGCAGCGTGGCTGTGCCGTTGGATGCGCTGCTCCCAGCAGAGGATTTATGTGAGTTAATTGACCGAGCAGACGTAACAACGCTTGTATATGATGAAAGCAAAGAAAATGTGGCTGCTATGGCAGCGGAACGGTGCGGACAACTGAAGCATATTATCTGTATGGGCGACGAGGCGGGAAATGAGGAAGCTCTTTTCCTTTGGAATTTAATTCGTGAACAAAAGCCGGGATTTGACTATGAACCACAGCCAGAGCAGCTTTCTACCATTATGTTTACTTCTGGAACAACTGGAAAGAGCAAAGGTGTTATGCTGACACATAGAAATCAGGCGGAGAACGCCACCTGCCTAGATATGCGGTATGAGCCGGGGATGGTGGTAATGTCTGTACTTCCAATACATCATGCGTACTGCCTAAGTATGGATATTTTAAAGGGACTTTCTATCGGCAGCACAATCTGCATTAACGATTCTCTGCTGCGTGTTGCTGACAATATTAAGCTTTTTGAGCCGAATATGATTTTAATGGTGCCGTTGATGATTGAAACAATTGCAAAGAAGCTGGAGAAGGCGTCTTTAATACCGGCGGCAATGGTTAAGGCGAAAGTGTTTGGGAAGCAGTTTCACACAATTTGCAGCGGCGGCGCATACTTAAATCCAGCATATTTGGATATGTTTAAAAAGTACGGAATTGAAATTCTGCAAGGTTATGGTATGACCGAGTGTTCGCCTGTAATTAGTACGAATTTAAGCTGGAACAGCAAGCCGGGATCAGTCGGCAAATTAATGCCTAACTGCGAGGCGAAAGTTATTGACGAGGAAATATGGGTAAAGGGTTCCAGTGTAATGCAGGGCTATTATAAAATGCCGGAGGAAACAGCAGAAACATTGGTGGATGGCTGGCTGCGCACAGGCGATTTGGGCTATGTAGATGAGGATGGCTTTATATTCTTGACAGGGCGTAAAAAGAACTTAATTATTACGCCGAATGGTGAGAATGTATCACCGGAAGAAATTGAGAATAAACTTGGAGAGAATCGTCTGGTACAGGAGATTTTGGTACGTGAGAGCGAGGGCGTTATTGAGGCAGAGATATTCCCTGATCTTGAATATGCGGCAAAGAAAAAGATTAAGGATATGCAGGCGGAACTGCAGAAACTAATTGACGCATATAACCAAGGAGCACCATTATATAAGCGTGTAGTGCGGTTAAAGGTGCGTGACGTTGAGTTTGAGAAGAATACAACGAAGAAAATTAAGCGGTTTTAGATTTGATAGTGCGTTTGCAGGTTTAAAGGCATAATATCAATAAAATAGAAGCGGATCTATGCAACGAGTGGGAGAAAGAGATTTTTTCTGCTCGTTTTTTTATGCATAGACCCGTGCAGAGAAAATATGTTATGTCGGCGACGCACGGGTCACGCGGCGAGTAGGAGAGAAGGTCATTTTCCTATTCGATATTCTGTAATGTCTTTCATTTTCCATAAAGGAATAATTTTTTTTGATATGGGCAAAATAGAAGAAAATCATATAGGTAGCATGGATTTTTCTGTTTATATGGAAGGTGTTTCGGTTATATTATAACAGGGAGGTTTTGGCGTGGGCAATCAGGCATTGGGGAAATCAAGTATAGGCTATGAAAAGCCAGTTTTTATAATGGGAAGCGGTAATATTGTAGGGCAGATGGAAAACGAGGGACCGCTTGCCGGCTGTTTTGACAAGGTAAGTGACGATAAAAATGATATGTTTGGCGAAGATTCCTGGGAGAAAGCAGAAAGTGCTTTACAAAAAGAGGCGATCGCGTTAACATTAGAAAAAACAGGATTAAAGGCAAAGGATGTGCGGTTCTTGTTTGCGGGTGATTTGCTGGGGCAGACAATTGCGAGCTCTTTTGGTGTGTTGGATTATAATATCCCGTTTGTGGGACTCTATGGTGCGTGTTCGACTTGCGGAGAGTCGCTTTGTATGGGTTCAATGGCAGTGGCAGCAGGGTATGCGGATACGGTAATGAGTCTTACATCCAGTCATTTTGCAAGTGCGCAGAAGGAGTTTCGTTATCCATTGGAGTATGGCGGACAACGGCCGCTGTATGCATCATGGACTGTTACAGGAAGCGCAGGATTCTTGCTGCAAAGCGAGGAAGCAAGCAGCAATATGCAAAAGGCAGCTAAGAACACTTTTCGCTGCAAAATCGGAATAACAGGTGTTACAATTGGAAAAATTGAGGATTTTGGGATTAAGGATTCCTTTAATATGGGTTGTGCAATGGCACCAGCAGCAGCTTGGACAATTTCAACGAATTTAAAGGATTTTGGCAGAACAGCAAAGGATTATGATGCGATTTTTACTGGTGATTTGGGTAATGTGGGAAGCGAGGCGCTCTATACGCTTTTGGAGGAAGAAAATATAGATATCCGTGGGAAACATTATGACTGTGGGATGATTATTTATGATTTAGAGAAACAGGATGTTCATGCGGGAGGAAGCGGCTGTGGCTGTTCAGCAGTGGTGCTTTCGGCGCATATATTAAAAAAGATGGCACAGGGTGAATGGAGGCGAATCTTGTTTGTTCCAACCGGAGCACTGTTAAATAAGACATCATTTAATGAGGGACAGAATGTGCCGGGGATTGCACATGGGGTTGTAATCGAAACGGTTTAAAGGGGTTAGATAAGGCAGATTTGGATTAAATAATAGAAAATATGTTTGCATAAAATATGGAAGACCGTGGGTAGAATAAAGGATTTTGCCTGCGGTTTTTGATGTGCAAGAAAAAATAAATTTTCTATATTCGATTGCGCACGGAAAGATAAATCTTCTTTAATGGATTGTGTTTGGTTGTATTTCAATTCTTTACATACTTTGCAAGGGGTGTTAAAATAGGGATATATATTAGGATATTGTCTGGGCAGATTGGTTTGAAATAGAAATTCGCTCATGGGTATATGATAATTTTATACGAATTAGAGAGGGAGGAATAAAAAATGCTGCGTATTGGAGTACAGACGAAAAATGTGATAGAGGACGATCACCCAGAGGACGGATATGCACTGTTAAAAGCATCAGGGTTTTCTTGTGTGGATTTTAGTTTAAATGGTTATCTTTTGAATACAGCGCTGTATCAATCGGAAGTAAATTCATTTTTTGATCAGACCATGCAAGAACTAGAACAGTTTTTTGCACCACACAAAAAGGGGGCTAAGAGCGCAGGCATTACAATAAACCAAATGCATATGCCTTATCCAAACTATGTGCCAAAAGGAAGCAAGGAATTGAACGATTACCTGTGGAATGTGGTAGCGCCCAAAAGTATGGAGATTTGTGCTTTTATGGGATGCCCATATATTGTAGTCCATGGCTTTAAACTTGCGTATTATCTAGGTTCTGAACGAAAGGAGTGGGAGCGTACAGAAGCGTTTTTGGACTCGCTTGCACCGATTGCAAAGGAATTGGGAATTACGATATGTATTGAAAATTTATATGAGGGTATTGGCGGGCATATTGTGGAGGGCCCTTGCTGTGATGCAAGGAAAGCAGTCGAGCGCATTGATAGATTTAATGATAAATATCATGGAGAGGTATTGGGCTTCTGTTTTGATACGGGTCATGCCAATTTGGTGGGGATTGATTTTGAACGTTTTATTACAATGTTGGATTATCGGCTGAAGGTGCTGCATATTCATGATAATGACGGAATCGCTGACCTGCATCAAATTCCGTTTACCTTTACCAAAACGCGTGAAAATCTGCCGTCTACGGATTGGGGCGGTTTTGTAAAAGGGCTGCGCAATATAGGCTTTGATAAGGTATTAAGTTTCGAAACAGCGCCAGTGCTGACGACATTCCCGCAAATTATGAAGCCGCAGGTATTGTCATTTATAGCAGGAATTGGAGATTATTTTCGCATAGAAATTGAAAAGTAATCATATTAATCTTTTACACTTTCAAAGAATGTGTTAATATAATGGTAATGTATTGATAATATGCTTTTATTAAAAATACAAATTAAAAAACAAAGAAGAAAACAGAAGTTACAGTTCACCAAGGCTGAACTGTAATTGGTAGAAAGGTATGGTAAGGATATGTCAAGTGTTAGTGTGGAATCTCTAATAGAGAAATTGAAGCTGACGAATCTAACGCCGCAGGTGGATGTCGCAAATATTAAAATTCACCAACCGGATATTATTCGTCCGGCGTTGCAGCTTGCAGGGTATTTTGAGCATTTTGAGGAAACGAGGACGCAGATTATTGGATTTGTGGAGTATTCCTATATGGAAAATATGAAACAGGAAGTTAAGGATGAAGTATACCCGAGAGTGGTATCTGAAAAAACGCCATGTATTATATTTTGCAGGAATCTGCGGCCGGATGAAACGTTTATGGAAATCGCGGTAAAAAATAATGTTCCACTGTTAATGACAGATATGCCTACTTCGGCGTTTATGGCAGAGATTATCCGCTGGCTGAATGTTAAGCTTGCGCCGTGTATTTCTGTGCATGGTGTGTTGGTGGATGTTTATGGTGAGGGGGTGCTGATTACCGGCGAGAGTGGAATTGGAAAGAGTGAAGCGGCACTTGAGTTAATTAAAAGAGGACACCGGCTTGTTTCGGATGATGTTGTGGAAATCCGTAAAGTCAGCGATGAAACACTTGTTGGTTCTGCGCCGGATATTACACGGCATTTTATCGAACTGCGTGGTATTGGAATTATTGATGTAAAGACATTGTTTGGTGTATCTAGTGTTATGGATACCACAAATATTAATCTTGTAATTCGGTTGGAGGATTGGGATAAAGAGAAAAAATATGACCGTCTTGGTCTTGAGGAGAACTATACAGAATATCTTGGTAATAAGGTGGTATGTCACAATATACCAATTCGCCCAGGGCGTAATCTCGCGATTATTTGCGAGTCGGCGGCAGTAAATCACCGTCAGAAGAAGATGGGATACAATGCGGCGCAGGAATTATACCAGCGTGTGCAAAATTCTTTGACAAATCCGCGAGAGGAGGATTAAAGATGGTTGTTTTCATTCAGACAATACATAAATTGGGCAAAATACAAATAATTAGAAAGGAAGGGAAATGCAATGGAGAAGTATTGTTTTGGTGTTGACTTAGGAGGAACGACGGTTAAAATAGGATTGTTTGATACAGAAGGGACTGTTTTGGAAAAGTGGGAAATTCCGACTCGTAAAGAGAATTACGGCGGCGAGATTCTACCAGATATTGCAGAAGCTATTCAGGATAAAATGAAGGAGCGCACGATTGTAAAAGAGGAAGTTATCGGTGTGGGAATTGGTGTTCCAGGACCAGTAGATGATGCTGGTGTTGTGCATAAGGCAGTAAATCTTGGCTGGGGGGTAATGAATATTAATGAGGTGCTTGGCGGTTTGCTTCAGATGCCAGTAAAAGCTGGAAATGATGCAAATGTAGCGGCACTTGGTGAGATGTGGTGCGGTGGTGGTAAGGGCTGCCATAATATGGTGCTTGCTACGCTTGGCACAGGTGTTGGCGGAGGAATTATTGTTAATGGTAAAATATTAACAGGTGCAACAGGCTGTGGTGGTGAAATTGGACATATTCATATTGTAGATGATGAGCCGGATGCCTGCGGCTGCGGCAATCATGGATGTTTGGAACAGTATGCTTCAGCAACGGGTATTGTAAGGCTTGCGTCTAGAAAACTGACATCTGTGTCAGAAGACAGTGTGCTTCGCAAAGGTGGGTTAAGTGCAAAGGCAGTATTTGACGCTGTGAAGGCAGGCGATAAAGTGGCGTGTGATATTGCAGAGGATTTCGGAATGTATCTTGGAAAAGGGCTTGCAATGATTGCTTCTGTTGTAAATCCCGAAGTGTTTGTGCTTGGCGGCGGCGTGTCAAAGGCAGGGGAAATTCTGTGTGGCTTTGTATCGAAATACTATGACAAATATGTGTTCCACGGCTGCAAGGATACACAGTTTAAGCTGGCTACATTAGGAAATGATGCAGGCATTTATGGCGCGGCGAAGCTGGTAATTGATGGATATAGTGCATAATGCTTGCGTGATAAGTGGTATTTATGTTACTGTTTAGTCAGGACTTTGTAGCAATTGTTATACTTAGTCTTTTCGACGCGAAGGAACTGTGGATAGTTGCAGGTGTTTGTATTTGATGAAAATAAAAATTTGAGGTTTGAGATTTGAGTAATGTTTTGAGTGCATATAGCAAACAACAGCAAATCGAAGAAATTGCAAAGTACATTCCGCATGAACGCATTCTGCGAAATGAGCCAATGGCTGCTCATACAACATTTCGGGTAGGCGGCTGCGCAGATGTTTTTGTAGAGATAGATGCTATTGCAGAATTAGAAAAGCTTTGTCTGGTTCTTGGTGATAATTTTTATTTAATTGGAAACGGAAGTAATGTGCTGGTTAGCGACAGCGGGATACGAGGTATTGTGCTGCATTTGTCAAAGGCATTCAGTGCTATTTCGGCAGAGGGAGAGTGTTTGGTGTGTGAGGCAGGTGCTTCTCTTGCTGCTGTTGCAAAAGCTGCCTATGAGAATGGGCTTTCTGGTTTTGAGTTTGCGTCAGGGATTCCCGGGAGTCTTGGCGGCGCAGTGGTAATGAATGCGGGTGCATATGATGGGGAAATTAGGCAGGTAATTGAATGGGTAAAGCTTATGACGCCTGATGGGAAAATTGTACAGAAAAGTAATGAAGAAATGCATTTTTCGTACAGGCACAGCATATTAAAAGAAGAACGGCTGATAGTGCTTGCAGCGGCAATTCGCCTAAAATCCTCTGATCCTGCTCAAATCAAAGTGAAAATGGAGGATTTAGCACAGCGGCGGCGGGAAAAGCAGCCTTTGGAATACCCTAGCGCTGGTTCTACCTTTAAACGGCCAGAGGGATATTTTGCGGCCAAGTTAATACAGGACGCAGGGCTTAGTGGATTTTCAATCGGTGGTGCGTGTGTTTCTTCTAAACATTGTGGATTTGTAATAAACACAGGAAATGCAACGGCAAACGATATTTATTTGTTAATAAAAGAAGTACAAAAAAGAGTGATGGAGTACGCAGGTGTGCGCTTGGAGCCAGAAGTCCTCTTTTTGGGTGATTTTGGAAGTGAAAGGTAGGTCTGGTTTCAGATGAGATTTGTAATCGTTACGGGGATGAGCGGCGGCGGGAAATCAACGGCTATGAAAATGCTGGAGGACGCAGGCTTTTATTGTGCTGATAATATGCCAGTTCCTTTAATTGAAAAGTTTATGGAACTGATTGCCATGCCAGATACAGAAATACAACGGGTTGCACTGGGGCTTGATGTTAGAGCTGACCAGTCATTTGAAGATGTAAATCAGCTTGTACAGCGACTTAGAAAAACATATGTTTTTGAAGTGCTTTTTTTGGAGGCTTCTGACAAGGTGCTTTTAAAGCGCTATAAAGAAACCAGACGCCTCCATCCGCTGTCGGCGGACGGTGACTTAATCAGCGGGATTGAGAGTGAACGGCAGCTTTTGGCAAGCATCCGGTCGGCGGCAGATTATGTGATTGATACTACAAATCTGCTGACGCGGGAGTTAAAGGCAGAATTGGATAAAATTTTTGTAAGCAATCAGAATTATAACAGTTTAATGGTGAATGTAATGTCGTTTGGCTTTAAGCATGGAATCCCGCAGGATGCGGATTTGGTGTTTGATGTGCGGTTTCTGCCAAACCCTTTTTACATAGAAGAGCTCAAACAAAAGACTGGGCTTGACAAGGAAGTACAGGATTATGTAATGGGCTTTGCAGAAGCACATGAATTTCTGGACAAGCTTACAGATATGATTCGTTTTCTAATACCAAACTATGTAAAGGAAGGAAAATACCAATTGGTAATTGCAATCGGCTGTACTGGTGGGCAGCATAGGAGCGTAACACTTGCAAATGGTCTGTATCAGCGATTAAAAGATCAAGGTGATTATGGTCTGACGCTGCGTCACCGTGATACGAAATAATCGGAAAGGCATGGGATTGGTGTGTCATTTTCAGGGGAAGTAAAGGAGGAATTGGCGAAACTGCAAAGTGATGCACGGCATTGTCAATTGGCAGAGCTTGCCGCAATACTAGTGTATGCACGTGCAGTGAAAACCATAAAGCAGGGCGGATTTGGCATTGAAATTCAGTCTGATGTACCATATACAGCAAAGAAATGCTTTACATTATTGGAAAAAACATTTAAGATTGAGGGTGGTGGTTATAATATTGCACAGCAGCCGAATATCTTAAAATATTACGGGAAACAAATTCCAAAAATTTTACAGGCAGTAAAATATTCTGCAGATGAGGAATTTGTGAATCCGCTTTTAATAAAAAGCATATGTTGTAAACGGAGTTTCCTGCGGGGCGTTTTTTTAAGTACAGGCTCTATCAGCAATCCGCAGAAAGGATATCACCTGGAATTTGTCTGTGACACAATGCGGCAGGCACAGCAGTTAATGGAAGCGTTAATGGTGTTTGGCATTGAGGCGAAAGTGGTACAGCGCAAGCGTTACCAGGTGGTTTATTTAAAGGAAAGCGAAGGGATTGTAGAACTATTAAATGTAATGGGCGCTCATATTTCACTGATGAATTTGGAGAATTTACGGATATTAAAGGATATGCGCAATACAATTAACCGACGAGTAAACTGTGAGGCGGCAAACATTACCAAGACGGTAAATGCGGCAACCAAGCAGATTGATGATATACTATATATAAAAGAACACTATGGCTTTGATAATTTGTCCGAACCGATACGGCAAGTGGCACAGACAAGATTGGATTATCCGGATGCGACATTAAAAGAGTTAGGTATGTTGTTATTGCCACCTGTTGGAAAATCCGGTGTAAACCATCGTCTGAGGAAGCTTAGTGAACTTGCCGACAGGATCCGCGGTGAAAAAGGGAGGAATTGTTATGGAAAAGAAAATGAAAATCAGCTTTGATAAAGGTCTGGAAGCAAGGCCTGCAGCAATGCTTGTGCAGATAGCAAGTATGTACGACAGTAAGGTTTGTGTGGAAACCGAGGGGAAGACGGTCAATGCAAAAAGCATTATGGGAATGATGAGCTTAACCTTAAATCATGGCGAGGAGCTTACGGTGAGAACGGAAGGCGCAGATGAGGCAGACGCCATAGCACATATAGAACGGTTTATTAATGGGCAGGGTGCATAGTGAATGAAGAAAAAGGCTTTATTTCTTGTAAATCCCCATTCTGGTAAGGGATTGATTAAAAACAATCTTTTGGGGATAATTGATGTTTTGGTAAATGCGGATTATGAAGTAACCGTGTATCCGACACAGGGCAGGGGGGATGCTGAGCGACTGACAAGAGAACGCGACAGTATATATGATTTGGTCGTATGTAGCGGCGGGGACGGTACGCTCGACGAGATTGTTACGGGTATGATACAGTCTGGCCGCAAAACCACAATAGGGTATATTCCAGCAGGGAGCACCAATGATTTTGCAAATAGTCTAAATCTGCCTACTTCCATGAAAAAGGCAGCGGAAGTAATTGCAGCAGGCAAGGTGTTTGCCTGTGATGTGGGACTATTTGATGAAGACGTGTTTGTGTATATTGCCGCTTTTGGAATTTTTACAGAAGTTTCCTATGGTACACCGCAGGAAATGAAAAATATGCTTGGTCATATGGCATATATTTTGGAGGGCGTGAAGCATTTGCAGAATATTAAGTCCTATCAAATGAAAGTGACCTATAAGACCATTGAGAATAATGGATTTGGGGAAACGGAAGAATGCGAGAAAGTCGTAGAGGATGACTTTATTTTTGGCATGATTACCAATTCTTTGTCTGTAGGAGGATTTAAAAGTCTTACAGGAAATGTGATGGGAAAAAACGTAGTGTTAAATGACGGGCTATTTGAGGTTACACTGGTAAAAATGCCAAAAAATCCGGTAGAATTAAATTCTATTCTTGTTGCTTTAATGAGTGAAAAGGTAGATACAGAATTTATGTATTGTCTAAAGTCTAGTGAACTTCTGATTGAGTCGCAGGAGGAGGTTGCGTGGACATTGGATGGGGAATACGGAGGAAAACATACCTGTGTTAAACTTAAAAATAAACAGAAGGCAATAGATATATTGGTTCCAACTGCGTAAAAAGTGGGGAATCCAAGCCTTACACAGAGAATTTGTATGTAAAAGTTGTATGTAAAAAGATTGTACACAAAAAAGTGTTGCCATATCTGGCAACACTTTTAAAAATAAAAAGGGGGGTTTATACAAAAAATAGTGACAATCAAGCTTTATTTTCGCTGCCAAGTACATTTTTAATCTTATGTGCTACAAGCGTCTTGACATTGGCACGTCCAACCTTCAGATATTCTCTTGGGTCAAAAGCAGCAGGATTATTGTAAAGCACTTCACGGATACCGGCTGTCATAGCAAGTCTTAAATCAGAATCAATATTAATCTTGCATACTGCGCTTCTTGCTGCTTGACGGAGCATATCTTCGGGAATACCAATTGCATCTGCAAGTTGTCCGCCATTTTCCTGAATAATTTTTACGTATTCCTGCGATACGCTTGAGGCGCCGTGGAGTACGATTGGGAAATTTGGCAGCCGTTTGCTGACTTCGTCAAGAATATCAAAACGAAGCTGCGGCTTTTGTCCGGGTTTAAACTTAAATGCGCCGTGGCTTGTTCCGATTGCAATTGCAAGGGAGTCAACACCCGTCTTATCTACAAATTCTTCCACTTCGTCAGGATGTGTGTAGCTTGCATTTTCAGCAGATACATTTACATCATCTTCAATGCCTGCAAGCTGACCAAGTTCACCCTCAACAACAACGCCTTTAGAATGCGCATATTCAACAACACGACGTGTCAATTCAATATTGTCATTAAAAGAATGGTGTGAACCATCAATCATAACAGAAGTAAAGCCGCCGTCAATGCAGGATTTGCAGATTTCAAAGTCTGCGCCGTGATCAAGGTGAAGCGCAATGGGAATATCGTTTTCTGCCAGAGCAGCTTCAACTAATTTAACAAGATATGTATGATTAGCATACTTGCGGGCACCTGCGGATACTTGAAGGATAATCGGAGAATGAAGCTCTCCGGCAGCCTCTGTAATACCTTGCACAATTTCCATATTGTTTACATTAAAGGCACCGATTGCATAACCGCCTGCATATGCCTTGTCAAACATTTCTTTGGTTGATACTAAAGCCATAGTTTTTTCCTCACTTTCTATAAAGAGTAGTTTTAGGGAAACATAAACTGTTTTATCTATGACTATAATAATACAACTTACTATATTTTGCAATGGCTAATAGAAAAATTTTTGTAAAATATTATGGGGCTAATTTCTGTATTGCAGAACTGTGACAAAAAATTGACAATTTCCATTATTAGGGATATACTATATACATCATATGTCGGGCAGTTGGTAAGAATCTGGATATCTTTTGCCTGAAAAAGAACGTATGGTTAAAAAAGGAAAGCGGAGGTTTGTATTTATGTTAGTTTCAGCTACAGAGATGCTTAAAAAAGCAAAAGAAGGTCATTATGCAGTGGGTCAGTTCAATATCAACAATCTTGAGTGGACAAAAGCAATATTGCTTACCGCGCAAGAATTGAATAGTCCTGTTATCCTTGGTGTATCTGAGGGCGCCGGCAAATATATGACAGGTTTTGAAACCGTTGCTGCTATGGTTGCTGCTATGGACAAGAGTCTTGGAATTACGGTTCCTGTTGCGCTGCATCTGGATCACGGCACATATGACGGATGTTACAAGTGTATTAAGGCAGGATTTACATCTATAATGTTCGATGGTTCTCACTATGCTATTGAGGAGAACATTGCTAAGACAAAAGAACTTGTCGCAGTTGCACATGGTATGGGAATGTCGATTGAGGCGGAAGTTGGCTCTATCGGCGGTGAAGAAGACGGTGTTGTTGGTATGGGAGAGTGCGCTGACCCATCAGAGTGCAAGCAGATTGCAGATTTAGGCGTGGACATGCTTGCAGCAGGCATTGGTAATATTCACGGAAAGTATCCGGCAAACTGGGCTGGATTAAGCTTTGATACATTGGATGCAATTCAGCAGAAGACAGGGGTTATGCCGTTAGTGCTTCACGGTGGTACAGGAATCCCTGAGGATATGATTAAGAAGGCGATTTCGCTTGGCGTTGCTAAGATTAACGTAAATACAGAGTGCCAGCTTTCTTTTGCAGCAGCGACACGCAAGTATGTAGAGGCAGGCAAGGATCAGGAAGGAAAAGGCTTCGATCCTCGTAAACTTCTGGCACCGGGCTTTGAGGCAATTAAGGCAACTGTAAAAGAGAAAATGGAACTGTTTGGGTCTGTTGGAAAAGCGTAATTGCGGCTTGGTATATTAAGAATATAAAGAGTGGAAAGCGGGCAGAGGAGAGAAAATCTTTTCTGCTCGTTTTTTCTGCGCAGATTATACTAGTAGAGCGTTGCATTTTACTCAATTATTCGTGCAATGTTGCACGAGTCGCGCGGCGAGTAGGGAACGCGTTCAAGGAGGATTCTATAAAAAATTCAGCTTTACACATTTTTCCCAATTTGCTATAATTCGAAATAGAAACAGATATAAATAATCAGAGAAAATCTGCGGAGGAAATGATTTGAAAAAATGGTTTGATGAAGAATATGAATGGGAAATAGAAGTGATAGGATTTAATAAAGATAATGAAGAAACAGAGCGATTCTGCCGGAATGGTGAGCAGATTGGAGATAAATACACTTGTACATATGGCTGTCCGGTTAATTCACAAGGACAGGGTATTTGCTCTAAAGTAATGATGCTGATGTATCCTATTATGGAAGCTGTTAGAAGTGGAGGGGATTTAGAAAATATAGGTGGAGATAGTAAGTATAGCAAAGTTGTTATGTGTCCAGACGGATGCGTCTTGTTTCGGATTACAGCAAAGCCGTTAGGGAATGAAAATTTTTTTAGGGGTAAGTTTTTTGGTTAACTCCTTTTAAATATTAAAAAAATAGATGGAATGAATTTCAATGATTAAGGATTTACACCTTTTTGGAATCGATTGCGTTTAGCACTTGAAAATCCCATCCAAACAGTGTAGAATCGTATTAGCTGTTTGAGAAGAAATAGAAAAGAATTATAGTTGCCGTTTTGCAGGCGATGTGAATTAGCTTATAAAGCGGTAACAAAATATAAGATAAGAAAAATATAAAATAACAAAATATAAAATAAGAAAAATATAAGATAAGAAAAATATAAAATAAGAAAAATATAAGATAAGAAA
>VSNQ01000100.1 GCA_009774395.1 Lachnospiraceae bacterium | reverse complement strand
CCTTACCACTATACACATAAAAAGAATAAGTTCATAAGCAATATTTCTTGCTTACAAACTTATTATACGAGGAGGTACAAGATGTTATGCCAAAGATTATGAAAGCATACGCAATTACAGACGCAAAAATCAGCTTTGTGTCACTGGTAAATAAAGCTGCAAATAAAAAGCAGTTTTTAATAACCAAATCAGAGAACGGCGCTGCAGCATTTTCCACATTTGGACGCATTCTAAAGGCTGATACAGACAGTCATTTTGTGACAGGTATTGTATATGAGCCAATGGTTGAGGATTCACAAGGCAATTATATGACAGAAGAAGAAATTACAAAAGCTGCCTATTGGTTTGCTAAGAACGGAAATCAGGTAGATTTACAGCACTGCTTCCAGAAGTGCGAGGGGGCAGCAGTAGTAGAATCATATGTTGCGAAGTGTGATATGGAAATTGAAGGAGAAGCCATTAAAAAGGGAACGTGGCTTATGACAATGGAAATTTCGGATACTGATGTGTGGGAATCCATTCAGAAAGGGGATATCACAGGATTTTCGATGGGCGGTATTGGGGTATATTCGGAGGAAGATGTAGCGCTTTCTGTTGAAAAAGCGGATGAACCCAAAGGGCTGTTCCGCAGGTTAGCGAAAGCTATGGGATTTGATGTAGTAGAAAAAGGAGCAGTAAAAACAAATTTTCAACGCAGGGTAAAGGAGGACAATTTTTATTCCGCGTGGTATGCGCTGCGTTCCACATTGGAAGGAAATTTCTATAATCCGGATACAGGTGTTTGGGAATGGGGTTATAATGCTGATGAGAGTACAATTCGGGAAGCATTAGAGGATTTTAATGATATTGTCACGCAATTACTTACTTCGGATGGAAGCATTGTAAAATCACTAGAAAAAGCAGCCAAAGAAACGGCAATGCCCGTAACGAAAGCAGGCAAGAGTCTTAGCACGAAAAATCTGAGTGCCTTAAAAAGCATTTATGATACACTTGGTTCTTTTTTATCAGAATTTGATGATGGAGAATCAGACACAGCCAATAATGTTCAAAAGGAGGATATTGATATGTCACGGGAAGATGTACAGAAACTTGTAGGAGATGAAGTAAAAAAGGCAATGGAGCCAATCACAAAGCAGCTACAGGAATTAGCTCCTGTATCAAAGGACGGAAGCGGAGAAACAGGAACGTCACAGGCTGCTGCTTCTTCGGACGGTTCCATAGCTGAAAGCGTGATAACTGCGGAAACAGTTGCAAAAATGGTAGGCGAGGAAGTATCAAAGGCAATTGAACCGGTTATGAAAGCGCTTCAGCCCGTTATGCAGAGCAGAGCGCTTCCGGGCAATCTAAATTCTGCTGCCGGCGCAGACATAGCTAAGGGTGAAGAACTTCACTATATGACAGGTATGTTTTGAAAGACAATAACAAGTATGTAAAAATAAGGAGGAAAGAACAATGTTAACGAATGCACAATTAATCAACAAAGCCGGTGCAATCCAAACGGGAAGTATCAATCATGGTTTACTGAATCCAGAACAGGCAAGGAAATTTATCAAGCAGACATTTGACGCAACAAACCTTGTGAAACTGGTAAGACACGTAATGCGAAGCGCAAAAAGCGGTGAAATTGATAAGATAGGTATTGCTGCACGTATTCTCCGCGCTAAAACGGAAAATACAGATGACGGCTACAGGGCGGGAGTAAATACGCAGGTAATCGAATATGCTTGTAAAGCAGTTCGTCTGCCGTGGGAAATTACAGAAGAAACACTACGTGAAAATATTGAAGGACAGCAGTTAGAAGCTGTTATCACAAATCTTATGACGGCGCAGCTTGGTGTCGATTTAGAGGATATCTATTTGAATGGGGACGAGGATACGCCTTCCAGTGATAAAGATTATGATTTTTTAAAGCTGAATGATGGCTGGATTAAACAGATTAATAATGGCGGTCATGTTTATGATGCATCCGGCGATAATGCCATGAGTCTTGATATTTTTTATAAGACGCTGGGACAACTGCCTAATAAATATAACAATGGAAAGTTACGTTGGTTAATGTCACCAAAGAGAGCGCAGCAGTGGGAATTATATTTGATGAATCAAGTAATTGCGAAGGGCGGTGCAGTTCCTGAATCGGTATATTCCCAGCCGGTACATATTCCTACTGTGTCCTGTCCATCCATGAGCGATGATAAAATTCTGCTTACCGATCCGCAGAATCTTATTTTAGTTAACACTTACGATATAAAAATCCGGAAAACGACAGAAGGCAAAGAGGCTATTATGCAGGATAAGCGGTTTTATGTCTGCCATTTGGATTTTGACCCTATTATTGAGGAATTGGATGCAACAGCAATAATTACCAATCTGCCATCACTGAATTAAGGAGGTGCAGATTAATGAGAAGATTAGAATTAAAACAGGGGCTTTCTTATGCAGTGAAAGGATATTCATGTGTAAAGGGAGTCCCTTTTCATATTGAAGATGAAATGGCAGAAAGGCTGTTGGCTACTGGGAGATTTGAAGAATTGCAATATGCAGATGACAGCGGTACAGATATTGCAGATGTTGATGATTTTATGAAATTATTTGGCAGTACTGGAAGCGAAACAGAAGATAACAGTCCCAAAATGCAAGAACTAGCGAACGAAACAGAAGATATTACTCCAGAAATGCAAGATTTTAGGAACGAAGTAGAAAATATTAGCTCCAAAATGCAAGATTTTAGGAACGAAGTAGAAGATAGCAGCCCAAAACCAGTAGATGTCGCGAACGGGCAGCAGCCGGAGATAGTATTGTCTGCGGATAGTATCTCACGGATGAAAAAGCCGGAGCTTGAAGCACTGGCAGCAGAGAAAAACATCAATATTTCAGATTGCAATAACAATGACGAACGGGCAGCAAGAATTTGTGGAATGCTTGGTTTGGCAAGCTTTGCGCAAATGGGGCTTGAGGATTAATGGAGGCGCAGAATGAAACGACCTTGGGTAAAACCGCAGCAGGTGAAAGAATATACGTCCTCGCCGGAAGTAAAAAATCGGTCTGATACGCAGCTTGCGTATGATATCGCAAGGGCAGAAAAGTATGTTATATTTCATACGCATAATCAATTTAAGGCGGCAGAGTACAGCAGTAAGCTGCCGTCAGATGTAATTATGGCAGTGATACTTCTTGCAGAAGCATACGCAAAGCAGGCAATCGTACAGAAAAATGGTGCTATGAGCTCAGAAACATTTGACGAGTATTCTTATACGATTGATACAAATTTTGATATTGCGGATAGTTTAGGACTGGGGGCAATGCTGGAAGAATATGTACTTCCGGAAGACAGCGGCAAAACGGTAATGAAAATAAGAAAGCTATAGGAGAAAATCAATGGCGATAGAAGATTTTTTTAATCATACCTGCAATATTTTTCATATGAAAGATATTTCGCAAAAAAGGGAATATGGACTTCCTGACAACAAGGTTTTTCAATATTCCAACGTGCCGGATATTAGAGAGCAGCCTTGTCATTTTAGTGTGAAAAGCGGTACGGTTTCTACAGTTCAGCGAGAGCCGCAGAAGGAATTGGATGCCAGATTAAAGCTGACCCTCCCAATTGATACAGATATCCGTGTTAATGACAAGGTTGTTGACTGTGAATCAGGTTATGAATATGAGGCGGAAGTGCCTAGAAATATCCGTGATCATCATATCGTTGTGTGGATACACAGGGTACATCCGAAATCTGTATGAGCGGGGGATATGTGCAGGCTGATTTAACCGAGTTAGAAAACTTTGTGAAACACCTGCATACTGCAAGTGTGGAATTTAAGAAAGATATGGCAGCATTTCTTGATGGCGTTGGATTTGATATGTTACAGATTATACAGGATGAAATAATACGTTTGGATGCAGTTGATACAAGGCTGCTGTTGAAAAGTTTCCACAAGGGTGATTCCCAAAATATCTATCAATTGAATAAAGGGGATTTGACGTTGACAATAGGTACAAACGTCGAGTATGCGGCATTTGTAAACGATGGGCACTGGCTGAATCCGCAGGGAGTCGAAAAAAGATTTGTTCCGGGATACTGGTCAAACGGAAGATTTATATACCAGAGAGGGGCGAAAACAGGAATGCTTTTAAAACAGCGTTATATTGATGGAAAACATTATATGGAACATGCCATTGATATTATGAATGTTATGTTTCCCCAGCTTATAGAACGGAAACTTGAAGAATGGTTTTCTCATTATTTTTCGGATTAGGAGGTTACAACAGTGAATCAATATGAAGCAAGCCTTGCACGGATATGTCTGGAATGCAGCGGTATATCTGTTTTATACGAAGATAATGTTCCAGAAAAGTTTGTAGTACCATCGCTGTATTTTCCTGCTGCCGAAATATTTTCTGCCGGATCGGCGTTAAACAGCTATCAGACGAAATATGCAGTATACGCTATAGTTTTTGCGTATACCAAAAGAGAAGCAGGAGAACTGGCAGAAAAGATTGTAAAGGGGATTATACAGAGGAACTGCAGATTCCCTGTTTATAATAAAGATGGTACGGACAGCGGGACAGTAATAAAGCTGGAAGCGCCTGCTTCGCGTATTGTGGATGAAGGGATGGCACAGGTAACATTATCGTATAAAATCATCAGGGCGTTTGCCAAAGTAAGAAGCCCAACTGTTCAATCGGTTGGTATTAACAAAAATTTTGATTAGGAGGAATACATAATATGAGTAATGCCAAGACAGCAGCAAAAACAGATGCACAAAACAATGAAGCAGGTATAGCGGAAAAATCAGATGTACAAAACAATGAAGCGAGGACAGCGGAAAAAGCGGATACAGCAAACAATGGAGCGGGGGCAGCAGTAAAGGCAGATATGACCAAAAAAGAGAAAGAATACGAGATTGCTATGCTGCGAAAAAACAGCATGAAACTGTTTGGCGTGACAACATCAACATTTGACGGCGCTATGAGCAGGCAGACAGAGCCAATTAGCATAACTGCCGCAAAGGAATTAATTGAAAAATGGAAAAAGGGGGATGCGCACTAAATGAACAGCGGAAGATTTGATAAATTAAAGGGGAGAACCAGACCCGGTACATATATTAACGTGGATTCTTCAAAAAAGGCAGTGGTAACTTATGCATCAAGAGGAAATGTGCTGCTGCCATTGGTAAATACATGGGGGCCGCAGGCAAAGTTAATTAAAATTGAGGCAGCAGATATTACTTCTGCGGATGCACTATTGGGAAACAGCGTAGACAAGATTCTTATGTTGAATGAGGCATTTAAGGGAGCGGGAACCGTGCTGGTTTATAATTTCAATAAAGGGGAAGCTGCAAAAGCAGTAAAAGACGATTTAACAATTACTGCCAAGTATGCAGGAACCAGAGGAAATGATATAAAAGTGGCGTGTGTTTCCAATCCGGCAGGAGGATATGATGTTTCTGTAATTCTTGGAACAGCAGCTGTTGAAGAATTTACAGGGGTTAATGATGTTGCGGCTGCTGCCGCGCTTGAAAGCAGCTATGTTATATTTTCAGGTACAGGTGAGCTTTCAGACTTTGCTGGAATATCCCTTGAGGGAGGAACATCTGCTGATATTGCAAAAGCTGACATTACGGGGATGCTTGACGCTGTAGAAGATGAAAATATCAGTGCGATTGCGTTTCCGTTTGTAGATGATGAATTAAAAGCCGTAGCGTTGTCTAAGGCTAGATATCTGCGTGAAAACTGCGGAAAGAGCATTCAGATTGTTGTTGCGGATTATAAAGATGCAGATTATGAGGGCATAATCAATGTAACCAATAGTTACGCCCTTACAGATGGTACAGAACTTACAACCGCCCAAGCAACAGCTTATGTTGCTGCAATAACGGCATCTGCTACAGAACTGGTGTCAAATACTTACAGACAGCTTGCGGATGCGGATTCCGTTATTGGGAAGAAAACCAATGAAGAAGCGGAAGCCGCAATCCAGCAGGGAGAATTTTTCTTTACGCAGCAGGGGGAATCGGTAATTGTGGAATATGATATTAATTCCCTCCACACCTTTACGGAAAAACGTTCAAAATCGTTCCGGAAGAATAAAGTGATACGTGTATATGATGCGGTGTCAGATACAATACGTGAAACATTTCCTCCAAATAAGTTCCCTAATTCGCCGATTGGTTGGGATTTAATGGATGGATTAAGCCAGACTATCCTGCAGTATTTTCTGGATGAAGGTGCTATTAAGGATGTTGACATTGCCAACGATATGCGGGTCAGCAGGAGCGAATGCAATGGGGACAGCGTATTTTTTGATGTAAGGATTCATGCAGTAGATGCAGCCGAAAAGCTGTATTTTACGGTTGTTACAGATTAGAAAATACAATGAAAAAGGTTATATTTTAAGATTGTTACAAATTAGGAGGTATTGATTATGGATACAGCAGACCTTAGAAACCATATTGATTGTAGTCAGGGAAGAGCGTTTCTCGACGGGGAAGAATGTTTAGACGCAGTATCATTTAGTATTGTTTTCTCACCCGTTACAAGCTCTACGAAAACGTTAGGGCATACAGGAGAAGATACACGCTGGAAAGGACATACAATTAAGGTAACGCTTTCCGAGTATCGTTCTACAGACTGGATTAAGCAGGCTATCAAGAACTACTTGGAAAACAAGGTAACACCAAATTTCACGTTCCAGGGAATCTGTACGGATGAACAGTCGGATTACTATAAAGATTACGGCGGTCAGGCTGTGACGGTAACAGGATGTGTGCCCACGGGAGATATTACAGTCCTTTCGCATGATGTCAATTCGGATTTTGTTCAGGATTCGATTACATTTAATTGTAAGGACATAAAGTTTAGTTAATGGAAATGGTTGATATTAAAAAAATATATTGATTGGAGAGCTGATTTGTCGACAGGGACAGACGGCTCTCATTTTATTTAGGAGGTTAATAGTAATTATGGCAGAGAGAACATTAGCGTATTTTATGAGAGAAACAGCAAAAAATCAGGATATTGTCGAGGTACCGGGTATTGATTCCATCAGGGATGAAAAAGGGGATGTGGTTCCATTTAAGATAAAAATGCTGACCAAAAAGGATATTGATGATATCTATGATAAATATCGGAAACGGGTATTAGTGCGTGATGATAAGGGAAAGCCTGTATTTAACAGGGGTCAGGCTGTATTTGATACAACCACTGACAGCAATAAGGCGCTGCGGCGCATTATCGTGGAGGCACTTGTCTATCCAGACCTGCATAATAAAGAACTTATGGATTACTTTGACTGTTATGAGTTTGCAGAGATGCCGCTGAAAGTATTTCCGAATCCAAAGGAATATGATCAAGTTGCCAATATTGTTCTTTCAACGATTGGAATTTTAGATGAAGACGAAGATGACGAATCCGAGGTGCAGGAAGCAAAAAACTAATACGCTCTGACGCACTGGCTTGGTGGGCTCATGTTCTATGGCAGAATCATGGGCTCCGTATGGAAGAATTTTATCATATGCCACCAGAACTTAGACATTTATATATGGCGTCAGATTGTGTTGCAGCAGAGGATAGGAAGAACAAAAAATAGCCGAAGGGGTTGAATTTATGGCAAAGGATGTGTCGGTGACACTGAAATTAGTAGACAAGATAAGCAAAAAGCTGGATGATATCGCTAACAGCGCCGATAAAGCGTTCAGTAAGTTTTCCGATTTATGTGACAGAATGGATCGGACATTTGAGCGTTTTACATCCACGGCGGATAACTTAAATTCATCCATGCGGACAGCCGTGTCTGCGGTTTCTGATTACGCTGAACAGGGCAGCCGGGCAGTTCGAGGACTGGAAGAACAAGCGCAGGCAGCAGACGATGCAGCACAGGCGTTAGATGGGCAGGCAGGGGCAGCAGATGATGCAGTGAGGGCACTAGAGGAACAGGCAGATGCAGCAGATGAATTGACGCAGGCATTAGAAGAACATACAGAAGCAGCAGATAGAACATCACAGGCACTAGAAGAACAGGCAGATTTAGCGGATAGAGCGTCACAGGCATTAGAAGAACAGGCAGATTTAGCAGATGATGCTGTAAGGGCAATGGAAGAACAGGCAAATGCGGCGGAAGAAGTAATACAGACATTAGAAATACAAACAGAAGCAACTGACAGAGTGTCACAGGCATTAGAGGAACAGGTGGATTTAGCAGATGATGCAGTAAGAGCGCTGGAAGAACAGGCAGATGCAGCAGAGAGAAATGCGGATGCATTAGGGGGTTTGGGTGATGCGTTGGGTGGTCTTGACGATGATCTGGATGGTTTGGATGATGATATAGATAATACAACAAGAGCAGCAATGGATTTAGGGGATGCCCTGACTGCTGCTGGAATCGCAATTGCGCTGGATAAGATTAAAAATGCATATTTTGACTGTGACGCAGCAGCAGATAAGTTTGAATCAGCCATGGCGAAAGTAGGTACGATCGCGGATACGGAAGCCCTAAGCCTTACCGGCATTCAATCACAAATACAGAAATTATCAATGGAAACTGGTGTTTCTGTTTCTGACCTTGCAGAATCTACATATAGTGCAATATCGGCATCTGTGAATACAGCAGATGCCGTTGCGTTTGTAGCGCAGGCGAACAGCCTTGCAGTCGGCGGTTTTACACAGACAACAACCGCAGTGGATATATTGACAACGGCACTGAATGCATACGGACTGGAAGCAAGCGAAACATCCAATGTTGCGGATATGATGATACAGACACAGAATCTGGGCAAGACCAGTGTTGATGAATTGGCAGGCAGTATGGGCAAGATTATCCCAACGGCAAATTCGCTTAATGTTCAGTTGGATGTTCTCTGCGGTTCTTATGCAGTTATGACCGCAAACGGTATAGCAACAGCCGAAACCACAACATATATGAACAGTATGCTAAATGAATTGGGCAAGAATGGCACATCTGCTGCCAATGCATTGAAAGAGGGCACTGAACATATCAAAGAGGGCGGTCTGACAATGGCGGAAGCTATGGAAAGCGGAATGAGCCTGACAGATGTACTGGCAGTATTGGATGAAAGAGCGCGGGAAAGCGGCACAAGCATTTCCAATATGTTTGGCAGTGCAGAAGCTGGAAAAGCAGCGAATGTATTGTGGGGAAATGCACAGAAGGTAGATGATGCAATTGCGCAGATGGGGAACAGTGCCGGTGCCGCACAAACAGCGTTTGAAAAAATGTCAGATACCGGAGAGTTTGTAAAACAAAAATGGGAAAATTCGCTTGAAAATTTAAAAATCGCAATCGGAAATGCCCAGCCAAGTCTTGATGGACTAATGCAGAAGGGAACAGAAATAATTAATAAACTGTCAGAATTTGTAAGTGAGCATCCTGCTGTAGTGGGAGCCATAGAAGGAATGGCGGTTGCGCTGGGCGCATTCACGGTAGCAATGGGCGCATATACGGCAGCAACATTGCTTGCAGGAAAGGCAACGGAAATATTTAAGGCAGCTATGAAAGGTCCGGCAATATTTATTGTAACAGCGGCGTTGGCAGCTCTTACGGCAGGAATAGCGGTTTTTGTAGGTTCTATGGGGGAAGCAGAGGAGGCAGAAGAAAAACTGACAGGAACTTCGCTGAAGCTGTCTAATGAAATTGCAAGGCAGGAGGCAGCAGTAGAAGCACTCAAAGCAGAATATGGAGCAACGAATGAAAAAACACTTGAAGCAAAGGCAAAACTGGAAGAACTGAAAGCAGAATATAAAGAAACAGAATCTACCATTGATGAGTTTAATGCACGAATACAGAATACAATTGATTCTGTGGAGGAAAGCACAGCAGCGTATAATGAAAATTCTGCAAAGTTGGATGAACAGTCATTTTATGCTATGTCATTAGTGACAGAACTGGAAAAACTGCAATCACAGGCTGAATTAACAGCATTTCAGCAGCAGTATGAGAAAAAGGTGGTTTCGGAATTAAATGCAATATATCCGAAATTAGGTCTTTCATATGATGAAGCTTCCCGCAAGTTGGGAGATTCTACTGATTATCTGAAAAAATACTGTGAGCAGAAGAATGAGGAACTTAAACTGGAACAAGATGCGGAACAGTATGCAGAATACCTGAGTAAGAAGAACGAACTTATGGCGCAGTTAGCTGAAGCCCAACAAAATCTGACAGATGCAACAGAAGAATATAACCGCCTGACTAATGAAGTTTCAAACAATGATTGGGGCAATACATTATTAGATTCGGGATATGATGATGCGTTTGATAAGGCAATGGCAGCAGGAGAAGCAATGCAACAGGCGCAAGCTGATATTGATACTTTGACAAAAGCAATTGATGAAACACAGTCAAGTATGGATGCACTTGGGCAAAGTGCAATTGATGCAGCGAACAATGTTGGCAGTATCGGCGGTGCATCCGATAATCTAATCAGCACAACAGCAGATTTACGGGTAGCAATGGAAGGAGTTTTTAAAGGGGTGCAGGAACAGTCAGAGAAACTGGCAGCAGCTTATCTGGAAGCATGCAACGCAGCCGCTTCCGCAGTTGACAGTTCATTTGGTATGTTTGAGAAGATAAAACTTGAAACCGATTTAACCACACAGCAAATGATAGACGCATGGGATTCCCAGACAAAATACCTTTTAGAATATGCAGATAATATCCAAAAAGCAAAGGAATATGGTATTGATGCAAGTCTTGTAGAAAATCTTGCAGATGGTTCACAAGAAAGCGCTGCGGCTCTTGATACCATTATTTCAAAAATTGAGGATTTGGGAGATTCCACTGATGCGGCAAAAGGTTTTATCGAGGATATGAATAATTCCTTTAAAATTCGTGAAGATGCAAAGAAAACCCTAGAAGATTCTATAATAGATGTAAATGTAAGTTTGCAAACAAAAATGGAAGAACTGAAAGAATCAATGGAATCAGGGATTGATGAACTGAATTTATCGAGTGCAGCAGCGAGTGCGGCGGAAGAAACTATGGCAGCATATATATCTTCAATCGTAAGTATGGGTGGAAGCGCTGCGGAGGCGGCAGCCGGTGTTTCAGCAGCCGTAGAAGCAGCCCTTTCCAGTATAAAAGTAACATCATTTCGGAATGGGAAGGAATCAGGAAATGGCGTTGTATCTGGGGTGGTTTCGACATATCCGGCAATATCGAAGGCGTATACCAAGGCTGCGGATATTGGGGATAAGGCATGTAGGCAGAGATGGGAAATTAATAGTCCATCAAAAGTATTTAAAGAATCAGCAAAGTACACCATAGAAGGCATTGTAGAAGGAGTTGAAGAAAACCAGAACAGCGTTTTTGATACGTATGAGGGACTTGCGGGCATGGTAATTGACCGCTATCAGGACGGCATGATAAGGATTGGCGCTGTTACAGAGGAATACTTAGGGCTTGCATCTGAAAAGTTTGGTCAAAATTCAGAGGAAATGGCGAAGGCAATGGATTTTGTCATAGATAAGCTTAGCGGGCTAAAAGAAGCATACAACGAAAACTATGAATCTGCATATCAAAGTATATCAGGACAGCTTGGGCTATTTAATGACGTAGAATTTGGCACATCCAAGAGCATTGATGAGATGATGAACAGTTTAAAGAAACAAGCCGATTATATGGCAGAATACGGTGCCTATATGTACAAAGCTATGGAAATGGGCGTTGATGATGGGATATTGGATAAACTGTCAGACGGCTCATCCGAAAGCGCAGCCATTTTGAAAGAGATTGTAACAAACGGATCCAATAAAATTGATGAGTTAAACGCTAGTTTCGCAAAGGTGGAGGAAGGCAAAAAGACATTCTCAACAGTAATGGCGGAACTGGAAACATACTATGGAGGCGAGCTTGACAAGATGGTCAATGACCTTGAGAAAGCAGTAGGCGATATGGAGCAGTATGATGCAGCCTACAACAGCGCAGAAAAAACGTGTCAAGGCATTATTGACGGAATAGAAGCAAAGAAAGATGCAGTTGTTGGCAAGATGGAAGAATTGTCACGGGCAATGTTGAATATACAGCTTCCTGTTATGCGTACCGCTCCGGATATTGGAAATATTGTAAGTGAACACGCAGCAGGAACTACTTACGGCGAAGATGTATATATTGCAGGGGAATATGGGCCGGAGCTGATTGTAGGCAGAAGGGGGTCAGAGGTATTTCCGGCATCAGAAACGGCAAAAATACTTTCGGCAGTTATGGCAAGGCGGACAGAATCCGATATCAGTATGCCGCCTCAGGAAATAATGAATACCATTATCCATGAAAACAATTCATCAAATACCAATACAGAAAACCGCAATATGACCCTTACAATCAATGGCAAAGGTTCTATCGGCGTTGGACAGGAGATATCACGGAAAGAAGTAGTAAATTATATCAAAAATGAATTGGAAGGGGCGATTATGGATATTATTACGACGCAGCTCTATGAAGAAGGGATGGTGTCACATGAGTACTAGTCATAATCAAATTTGGATGTCAATAGAAAATGAAGACGGATCCATAAAAGAAGGGTTCCAACTGCCATATAATCCTGAAAGCTTTAAGGTGGTTGAGGGTACGAATGAACGGACGGTGAATATCGCTGGCGCCGGAGCTGTAACGATAAAAAGCGGTAAATCGCCAATAACTCTTACGTTTAGCAGTTATTTTTCTCCTATTGCAGAATCCGGAATTGAACTGGATAATGTAAATGATATGAAAACACCAAATGAATACGATGTGATTATCCGGCGCTGGAAAAACGGTAGTACGCCAATCCATTTATTGATAACAAATACTAATGTAAATGCATATTTTTCCATTTCTACCTATACAACCGAGGAGGCAGGCGGGGAAATTGGAAAGATACAATATACATTATCCATGAAACAATATGGAACAGCAGACGGCATTGACGGTACAGGAGGAAAAAGCGCTGTAAGTTCCGGCGTTTTGGTGCGCAGAATTGATATTGATGTGCATAATCTTCCGTCAGTGCCAGACACATATATTGTACAAAAGAAAGATACCTTACAGAGCATAGCAAAGTATTTTTATGGTGATATATCAATGGCATATGAGATTTACAAATTAAATACTGCAAAGCTGAAAAAGGGCGTAAATACAAAATTAAAGAAAAAGTGGGTGCTTTTTCTGCCGCGTCCGTAAAAAGGAGTGATGAAAAAAATGGCATTGCAGTTTATATTGATAAAAGAAAAAGCCGGATATGATATTTCCGATATTGTGGAAAAAGTAACATGGTCAGGCAGGAAAAACAGTCCGGCACGGTCGCTGCAGCTTGGTTTGATAGATGACCCTTCCCTTGGCAGTGCCAATCGGGCGGATATAGATGTATATTCGGGGTGTCATTTGATTTTTCTGGAAGATGGTACAGAATTGTTCAGGGGAATTATCATGAAACAGGTGCAGTCACAAGACCATACATTAACAATTACGGCATATGATAACGCTATTTACCTATCCAATAATCGTGACAGCTTTTCATACAGAAAAAAGACATTAACAGAAATATTTATGGACATATGTAAAAAGTATGGAATAAGCCGTGGAGAAACGGCTTCGGTTTTGTATAAAATTCCGATTATTACAGATGTAAATGTAACGGTATATGATGTCTTATGCAATGCCCTGTCACAAACCTATAAAGGCACAGGCGAACGGTTTTATATGATATCCAAAAGAGGGCAGCTACATTTAATCAGGCGGAAAGAGCAGATTACAAAACTTGTGCTTGAAACAGGAGCAGAGGGCAGCAGTTACGGGAATTTAACACAGTACAGCTACAGCAAAGATATTTCTAATGTGCGTACTCGGCTGAAATTAATATCACAGGAAGGAAAGGCGCTTGTACAATGGGCGGATGCAGACCTTGAAGAAAAAATTGGAATGATGCAGGAATCGCAGACACCGGATGATACATTGTCAAAGAGCAAATTAAAAACAATGGCTGTTACCATGTTGAATGAATTGAAAAAGCCTGCTGAAAGCCTGAATGTTACAGCATTAGGAATATCTTCCGTTTATGCTGGTATGGCAGTTTATATAAGTATTCCGGATATAAATATCGGCAGAACATTTTATGTGGATGCTGATACGCATACATGGGAAGGGGACTACCATACCATGAAATTAACATTGAATTTTGCTACAGATTTAGAAAGCATCAACGAAAATGGGGAAACAGAAGTGGATAAAACATCCGAGAAGTCAGCAACAAAAGCAGCAAAGCAGGCAATTAAAGAAGCTGCTGCCGCATTAAAGAAAAAGAAAGCTGCCGAAAGCAGGGTAATCAAAGCTGGAAAGCGGGCAGAGAAAGCGGCGGATGCTGCGGAAAAAGCACTCAAAAACGCGGCCAAGGCAAAGAAGGTTGAAAAAGCGCAAAAGTATGCAAAAACAGTAATAACACAGTCAGCGAAAGCACAGACAGAAAATGAAAAAGCAAAAGAAGCATTAGTGGCAGCGAAAGAACTGATGAATATAGCACAGTCTACAATAACAACAAATGCAGATTTTGCGGCAAAACAAGCGGAAGCATCTGCACGCAGGGCATCTGCTGCAGCCGCAGGAGCAGAGCAGTATTTATAAGGAGATGATATTATGGCAGAAAGCCTTACCGGACTGCTTCGGCAGATAGCAAAGGAATCGAATAATAGTATTTTGGCGTGCACGGTAGTAAATACCAATCCGTTGCAATTAAAATTTCAAGGCGATATGGATACAATTATTTTTAAAGAATCCCTTGTAATCCCTGACCATGTTTTGTCTTTATCCAAAGGAAATACAGCGTACATTATTCCGTATGGTGATAATTTATATTTTGTTTTAGGGAAAGGGTGATAAGATGGCGCTTGAGGCAGATATGGGGATTACATTAGAGGATATACAAAAGTTTGGTAACCAATCTATCCCAGAAACGAATACCTATGCAATTGACTGGGTAAATGGCAGGCTGTCCGGTAAAATAAACGGTATGGAAGCATTACGCCAGTATATCTATAAGACGTTGAAAACAGAATGCAACCGATATTTAATCTATGATATGGACATGGGAACTGGAATCAAAGCACTTGTCGGGCAGGGAATTGTTTCACGGGAATACCTTGAAGCAGATATTCCAAGGCTGGTAAAGAAAGCATTAAAAGATAAACGTATCCTTGGCGTGCACGATTTTGTATTTTATTATCCGGATGATGAACGGAACGCTGTACAAATATCCTTTGTAGTAGATACCATTTATGGGACAACAGATCAGGAGGTCACAATATAATGTTTGAAGAATTTAACGAAGAATATTTTTTATCGCAGGCTAGAGCATTTGGGGATGAACTGGGTGTTGACACCAGAACAGGGTCAGTATATATGGATATGGTAGCCGGACATTGCTTACGGGCTGCTTTTTTCTTTGCCAATCTGCGGGAACTTTTTAATATGTTTGCATTGGATACGTGTTATGCGGATGTGCTGGATGATAAGGCAGCAGAATGGGGCATGACGCGACATCCCTCCTCGTCTGCGGTATTCAATGCAATATTTATCGGAGCTGCGCCGAAAGTTGGCAGCAGATTTTTTGCAGAAGACAGCAGTTATTATTTTATGGTTATCGAAGGGGAGGACGGGGAACTAAGGCTGGAGGCGGAAACGGAAGGAACGGAGTGCAACATTCTTTCTGCAGGTGTGCAGATTACGCCTGTAGATGATATTGAAAATCTGCAGGAGGCACGGTTAGGTGAAATCTATATTCTGGGAACGGACGAAGAAACGGACGATGCACTTCGGTCTAGGCTTCGTGAGAAAATCGCAGGGCCGGCTGAAAACGGAAACAGGCAGCATTATAAAACGTGGTGTGAATCTGTAGAAGGGATAGGCAGGGCACGAATTGACCCGCTTTTTGCCGGTGAAAACACAGTAAGGGCAATCCTCTATTCACCAGAAGGGCTTCCTGCTGCTCCAGAAGCTGTTAAGGCAGTACAGGATTACATTGACCCAATTACACAAAACTATATATTTACGGATAATGAAGGAAATGAATATATTTGTGGAGATGGGTTTGGGAATGGAGTTGCTAATCTTGGATCGCATTTTTATGCTGTTGCTGCTAAGTCATGCGATATCGCAATTTCTTTTACCGTAACATTAACAAATGGGGAAACTATGGAAGGGTGTCGTACAGCAGCCTTGGAAGCTGTTACGGACTACTTACGCACGCTGACTTTGGAGTCTGATGAAGGGACAAGTATTATTGTAAGGATGTCTGTAATTGGTGCTATGATATCAGCGCTTCCGCAGGTGCTAGATTATGAAGAACTTTTGATTAACGGCGGAAATGCAAATATTACAATCGAAAGTGCGGAAGTACCTGTTTTAAAGGAGGTGCATATTCGTGTCGCAGATTGATGGGGAAACATATTTTAATAATTTTGGGCAGTCTGGTTATGACGAATTAAAGGAATGGACACCGGCATATTATCAAAAAATCAAGGAAGCAGATGCAAACCTGCAGTTTGCGGGAAAAACAATTGACCAAATGGCACAGGCTCTTGAAGATTGGTGCGCAAATATGTTTATAGATACTATGTCCGAAGATATGCTGTCAAGAATGGAAGCATTTTACTATCTGGATAATGCAGGCAGGACATTAGAAGAACGCAGAAGACTGCTAAAAGCTGCACAGATAGGTTCCGGTAAAGTGGATATCGACAGGCTGCGGCGGATTATAAAAGTGTATGCAGATGTAGATTGTGATTTTGAGTTTATAAATGAACTTAATATTATACTGCACGCTGGAAATAAGGTAATACATTTTACTGATTTTACGGATATACTGGGAAGACAGCTGCCGGCACATTTATCATGGCATATCCATCAGGCAATGCAGCAGATAAATGGCATTAGACCTGCTGTAGCTGTAAGAAATACATATATAACACATCCAATAATAACCGAAAATTTTGAAAGAGAGGGAAATAATAATGCCGCAGATATTTAATAATGCCGTTATGACAGATAATGGACGAGCGCTGCTTAGCAAAGAAATAGCTGGCGAATGTATGATACAGATTACCCGTATGTCTATAGGCAGCGGTGTTTATACTGCTGCCGAAAAGGATCCGGATACACTGCAAAAAATGACTGCCCTAAAAAATGAAATGCAGTCAACAGGACTATCGTCATTAAAGCGCCAAGATAATACATCCGTGATAGTGACAGGAATATTTACAAACGATAATTTAGAAACAGCATATAACATCAACGAGATAGGGCTGTATGCGCAGGAAAAAGGGAATAGAAGTACAGAAATTCTCTATTCAGTAGCCGTTATAGCAGAAGAACAGGGCGAAATCATGCCAGCCAGCGAAGGCAAAAATCCTGTTAGAATTATTCAGGATTGGGTGGTGTCGGTTGCAAACTCCGCGAATGCTACAATAGAATATTTGCCGGATGGGGCGTTTGCAATGGCGTCACAGGTTGGAAATGTGGATGATTTGAACACAAAGGCGAAGGAAAATTTAGTTGATGCTGCAAATGAACTGCTAGAAAATACTATCACAAATAATAAGAGGATTGAAGCATTAGAAAATCCTAATTTTAAGGAACCACAAGATGATGAGGATCCAGAGAAAGCTATTGAGCAAATCATTCCGGGGAAACCTGTTTTGGAATTATATAAAAATATCAAATCTGCGTTAAAAGGTATTTTGGTGGTCGCCAAAAAAGCATTAAATATTGCAACCGGTAAAAATCAGGCGCGGGTATTTGCCACGGTTGCGGATTTGGATGCATGGCTGGCAGTGCAAGATAATGTAAAAAAGTTGAATGTTGGAGATAATTTTTACATAGTTGCAACGGATGTGCCTGATTATTGGTGGGACGGTACCGCGAAGCAAGAGTTGGAAGTACAGAAAATAGACCTGACAACATATGATAATGCTATTACAGCGTTGCGGAGTAAGGATGAAGAATTAAAACAGTCAGTGGCTAAAACAGTACCTAAGACAGCAATATTACACACGAAGGAGCAGATATCCGCAAATACATCTGCGGAAAATATCGCGGGGGCATTAGCATTAAAGGAAGCTATGGCTGATTATACTAATCAATTTAGTCAGATATATAGCAAT
>VSNQ01000010.1:7401-62491 GCA_009774395.1 Lachnospiraceae bacterium | reverse complement strand
GTCTGTCTGTCTGTCTGAGTATCCTTTATCTTCATCCGAAATGCAACACCTTTTTTGATTTTTCGACTTTTTAAAGCTGGTTTATTGTACCATTTCTGATTTCGTATGTCAAGCAAAACGTTTTATACTTTGCAACAATATCCAGCCAGCAAAAGAACCTCCTGCCGTTTATCTGCCTAAGACTTTTCCTTTCTTTTTGATTTCGTGCTATGCCAAAATCTTAATTAGCTCCAACACCAATGAAAATAATAAATTGAAAAGAAACATTCCAAGAATTACCACTCCAATCAGCGATACCGTGCGGCTGCGCTGCAAGGGCTTGCGAAACTCCTCTACAATACTGCAGGAAGGATCAGAAGGGACATAACACACATGGTATGTATCTCCTATGTTAAAATGTCCCTCCCGCTTTTCCACGTAATCCAGCTTTACTACATAATCTTTATCTCCCACTGGATACGTAATAACCGGAATCTGATTTCTCCAGCGAAAAGAGCGGTTTCTGCGGTAAACGGTCACTAATTCGCTAATATATCCATCAACGTTCCCTGTCATTTCATGCGCCCGATTCAACAGCTCATTCCTTCTTCTGAAATTTCGGAAATTATACCAAACAAGCACAGCAAACAATATACTAATGCCAGCAATCATACAACACGCAACAATATTGACGCCTATATCCATAATATATGTACCTCCCTATGTCAATCTTTATCAATTTAATTTCTACTATATTTTAATATAAACATCATAATGTGACAAGTGCTTTCTGAAAATCTTTCCCTTTTTCTCAATCACTACACTTTCTTACGAACCTTGCAACATAGTGCGAAATCCTAGACCTTTTTCTATGGTATAAACTTTATCAAAGCGGTTCATATAACTTCCAAACACATCATGCGTTATTACAATTACAATATTGGGCAGTTCTAAAACGTATTCCATAATGTTCTTCGTTGTTTCTGGATCTAAACTTGATGTCACTTCATCCAAAATCAGCATATCATATTTGCGAATCAGCACTCTTGCAAGCGCAATCCGCTGAAGCTGCCCGCCTGAAAGGTTTTTGATATTTTCGTCAATTACCGTTTCTAAACCATTCTCCAACAGTGCAATCTCCTTAGAAAGCCCGACAATTTCCAATACACGCTTCACTTCATTATCGGAATAATCGGCATACAGGCAGATATTATTTTTTATTGTATCATGAAAAATATAAGAGCTTTGCGAACTGTACCCAATATGTTGGTGAAGCGAACGCATATCCAGCTTTTTCATATCTGTATAATTAAAAGCAATCGTACCCTTATACTGTTCTATATATCCATAAATTAATTTTGCCAATGTCGATTTTCCGCAGCCGCTTTGCCCTATCAACGCAATTTTCTCTCCACCGCCGCACGCCAAAGTTATATGCTCAATTAATGGCTGATCTTTATCATAACGAAATGAAACATTTTCTAGCTGCACCGATTCAATCTGTGCTATCGGAACATACTTTCCCGTCTGTGCCGTTTCATTCTCTAATAGCAGCGTTTTGTTCTGCGATAACGGCGCTTCCTTTCCCTCATTGATTAAGTTCTCAATTTTTTCTTGTATCTTCTTTGACGCCTTAATACGGGCAAAATTCTGCGACAGCACCTGACAGGGCGCAATTATAAAATTCGACAGATTTGTCGCCGCCACCATATAACCGATAGAAATTTTATTGTCAAAAACAAGCAGCATACCAATTAACAGCACAATAAAAAACAGCACATTTCCCAGCAACGAAGACAATGTAATTGAATAATTCATAACACGCAAAAAGCTGTATTCACTGGCTGCACACGCTCTGCCTGCTTTTTGATTCTGCTTGGCAAAACCCTTCTGCGCCTGAAAATCATGCAGAACTTCAAAACCGTTTAAAATCTCTGTACTACCCTGCACATATGCCTCCGACTTCTGCGAAAAAAGCAGACGGTTATTTTTTAATCTACTGTCAAGCAGCCTTGGAAGTGCAATTGGTGCGGTTGCCGCAATCGCCACAAAAAGCAGCAGCGACGGATTAATATAAATATACATACACAGCGCAAAAAGCAGCATACTTCCATACAAAAGCACTTGATACAGCGCATTGTAAAAGTCCTCGCTCAGCATTTTCATATCGTTTGTCAAAGTCGATAAATCCGCTGATTTGCTTGTATTTCTGTAGGTTTCGATATTGCGGTTAACAATTGTATTGATACAACAGTTTCGGAAATATTCCACTGCGCCACACTGCAGTTTTGAAAAAATATTGCGGCTTGCTGACTCTGATAAAAATGTCAGCGCAATTATCGCAATTCCAACCATTAAATATGTAATCGCTTCCTGCTTGGATTCTGCATCAATCATCCACTGTAAAATAAACGACTTCATTGGAGCTACAACACCAACCACCAACGTTACAACGATAAGCAGCACCCAACTCCATTTCTTTTGTTGAAAATAATCATAAATTTGTATTTTTTTCATATACTTTCCCTTTCTTAGAAACTGTAAAGAAATAAAATAACAATATTGCTTGTTAAATTATTTGTTTACAGTTCCTTAATATTCACATAAACAGTAAATTTACCATATTCCTCAAGATATACTGCATGGTAAAGAAATTTGCCATACATTTGCGACAGCCCCCAGAAATTACTTGTGACAAGTACGCTGTCTAAATGTTCTAATGCCGCAGATAGACATTTAGACAAGTAATTTTTTAACAGTTACTTATACTGACGACCGTTAAGATTTTCCAATTTCTGCACAGCCCATATTGCATAAGCGGGCAATTCGTGCTGTGCAGAAAGGAAAATCTAATCGTTCGTAAGTATAGAATAATTACACATCCGCAATTTTCTTAATAATGCCGCACGCCTTATAATGCTGCAATGGATAATATGCCACCGGCACGCCTTTTTCCTCTGCAAGACGATAAATATGTTTGAGTGCCTCGTCTGATTTGCTCTCCTGCTGTATCAGCACTTTCCACGGCACGCGGCGCAGCAAAACCCTTGTCGTTTCACCAATTCCGGGCTTAATAAAATTAATATCCTCGATATCAAACTGCGCCGCAATCCTTTGCACTTCATCAATGCCTTTATCGGTTGGAACATTTGATTCCTTGCTGTTCGCCTCCTTGTCGTTTGATTCTTCCTTTGTGGGGAACTGCGCCGCAATTGCGTCAATAAATGCATAGGATAAATCTGCGTCAGCAAGTTCCCCATAATAGACAGCCCCGTGGAAATCCTGTGCACCGATAATATCACTGCGCAGAAAGGTTCTGCTAATCAGTCCAGAAACCGTACAGTTTAGGCAGGAGCTGGGAATTAAAATATCTTGATGCGTACCACACAGTTCAGTAATATATGCTGGATCTGCCGCTGCTGCAAGCTCTGCCGACACCCCTTTATAAGCGGCAAGACACTTCTTTAATTCGCCTAATATCGCCCCTTTCCCAATCCAGCCATCCACAAATAATAAATGCTCTGCACAATGCCGCTCTAAAATATAATGCATTGCATTATCATCTATGCCGCGCCCTCTGATAATTGAAATCGCATAATGCGGCGCTTGGATATGAAATGCCGTCTGCAAAAACCGCTTTAGCAATATTCCTATGGGAATCCCCGCCCGTGCAAGCGAAACAAGCACCACTTGATCGCCATACTTTGCCGCCACTTTCCCAGCCAGCACTGCGATTGCTTCCGCTGTCGGCTTGGCATAATGTTTCAGTGCTTCCTGATATGCTTCCATATATTTTGCGCTGGATTTATATTCAATTGGAAGCATTTCACAGTAATGAACTCCCGATTGAATTAGACGTTCACGTTCCTGTGTCGGCTGCGGCAAAACCATTCCGGTGATATCCTTTAATAAGATTGTTACATCCTCTTTCTTATAGGAACTTTTGACTAGATTCATATTTTTTATTATTCCTTTCCAAGGCACAAACAAATTGTGAAAGTATTATCAAATTCTTTCACTCTTTATTCCTTTCCAATTACAAACTGGTGAGTTAAAAATTCTATTTTTGACACTATATATTGTATATTTGAGAATTAAAATCCTACTCTATATAGTGCAATTTTCATAAAAATACGAAAACTTTTGACTCTCAAGTTACAAACAAGACCTGAAAAATACTTTCACACTTCACAAAGCATATTTTCGTTCACTTTTTTCATTTCCATACTCACGAGCGATTAGATTTTCCTTTCTGCACAGCACGTATTGCCCGCTTATGCAATATGGGATGTGCAGAAATTGGAAAATCTTAGGGGTCGTCAGTATATATCCCCTGCGTGCTGTCAAGGGTGGCGGCACGCTACCACAACCTAAAATATCTACAGTTTTCAAGATCCATCTGAACTTTTTTCTTTACTCAGTTTTTTCATAAATCATTTGACACTATCGTGCTCTAGCCCACATATCCATCAATATATGAAAGCTTACTTTTAAACTTTTCACCCAAGTCATATACTTTGTGAAAAATTTATCAAATTCGTTTACATTCCTAATATATTACTTTATTATCTGTATGTCAATGTTTATATTATGGGGCTGTTTCAATAAGCTTTGCGTATAAAAATATAGTATCAATATCAGCACAGTTTTAAACTATCTTTTATCCGTCTGCCTTAATGCAACACCCACCTCATTCACACATCAATAATGGATAGGCGAATAAAAACGAATGTAAATGTAAATGTGAATTGTAATATATTTATACGTATAAAATGCATTGCATTTTACATATTGCTATGATAAATTATTTAAAAGAATACTGCAAAATATAAGAAAGGTAGAAAATCCATGTCTGATAAAATCCTAATTGTAGATGATGAAGCTGAAATCGCGGATTTAATCGAAATGTTCCTTAACAATGAAAATTATACCGTTTATAAATTTTATTCTGCAAACGAAGCGCTTGCCTGTATTGAAACAACAGAGCTTGACCTCGCTATTTTAGATATTATGCTGCCGGATATCGACGGTTTTACCTTGTGCCAGAAAATTAGGAAGAAACATACTTATCCTATTATTATGCTGACCGCCAAGGACTCCGAAACCGATAAAATTATGGGACTTACGCTTGGTGCAGACGATTATATTACCAAACCGTTCCGACCGTTGGAATTAATTGCAAGGGTTAAATCGCAGCTGCGCCGCTATAAAAAATACAATCCTGCACATTCTGAAGACGCAGAAACCGGATTGTTAACGCATTCTGGCTTGTTAATGAACATACAAACGCACGAATGTTTCTTAAATGAAAAACCGCTGCTATTAACACCAACAGAATTTTCGATTCTGCGTATTTTACTAGAGAACAAAGGGCACGTTATCAGCGCGGAAGAATTGTTTCACAGGATTTGGCAGGATGAGTATTACAGCAAAACCAACAATACGATTACGGTTCATATCCGCCATTTGCGTGAAAAAATGAATGATACGCTGGATAAGCCGAAATATATCAAAACAATATGGGGAGTAGGTTATAAAATTGAAGAAACATGAAAAAGGTGAATATTCTGAATTTCAATCCAAAATTACGCGGCGTTTTTGCATTAACGCCCTTCTTTCGATTGCCGCCGTATTTCTCTTATATTTCCTTGTTTGGCGGCAAAGAGGCGGCAACTGGATTGTTTGGTTTTTAGAGCATATTCTCAGGTTCAAATATGAACAGGCTTATGCTTTCTATCACTATTATTTTAGGAAAAATAAGCACCTGTTTTTTATGCTGGCAACTATTCTTGTTTTTGTTACACTGTTTTGGCGGCTATTTCGGTGGATTACACGCTATTTTAAAGAAATTAACCAAGGCATTGACGCGCTGTTATCCGAAAATGATAATCCAATCCAACTATCAACCGAAATGCTGCCATTCGAGCGCAAATTAAATACGGTTAAGCAGACCTTAAAGCGCCAAAAACAAGAAACTGCGCTTGCAGAACAGCGAAAAGATGAGTTGGTAATGTACCTTGCACATGATATCCGCACGCCGCTTACCTCCGTAATCGGTTATCTAAATCTTTTGGAAGAAAAACCGGATATGCCTATTGCACAGCGCACGCAAAATATTCACATTACGTTAGATAAAGCATATCGTTTAGAAGAAATGATTAACGAATTTTTCGAGATTACACGCTTTAATTCCAAGCAAATCCAGCTTTCCAAGGAGCCCATTGATTTATTCTATATGCTAATACAATTGTCGGATGAACTTTTGCCCGTCTTTGCGCTGCGCGGCAATACTGTTGTGCTGGATATTGATGAAAATTTAACAATTTATGCCGATCCGGAAAAATTAGCGCGCGTATTTAGCAATATTTTCAGGAATGCTGCTGCCTACAGCTATCCCAAAACGGCAATTATTGTATCAGCACAGGAAACCGACGAACAATTGACGCTCGCTTTTCAAAACGAAGGAAATACCATTCCAGCGGAAAAATTATCTTCCCTTTTTGATAAATTTTACCGTTTAGACAAGGCGCGAACTTCTGATACTGGCGGAACAGGGTTAGGACTTGCCATTGCTAAGGAAATTATTCTGCTGCACGGCGGTTCTATTTCTGCCGAAAGCGCTGATAATACCATTACCTTTACAATACAATTGCCAAAAGCGATTATTCCTTCCACTGTACCAAAGTAATATTCTGATTCCCGCTGTGCGCTAGTGCTTTATATATTGAGTTCTTTCCTTCCGCAGATGTAATTGGCGCGTCGCTTATAATAATAACTGCATTGTATGCCGCCAAGTCATAAACGAATGTTTTTCTCTGATTATCATAGATGCTTGCCAGTTCATAGCGCGCATGTAATGGATATTCGGATTCTGTACTGACGGCTATCGGGCTTCGCGTCGTTGCGTGGAAACGGACAGACTTCCCCTGTTCCTCCAATTTTGCTGCCAGCAGAAGTGCCGGATACATAAATTCCTCTGTCCCAAGTACAAGAATCTGGTCGGGTAGTTCTATTTGTGCACATATTTTTTGGCACAACTGTTCACACGCATTCTGATAAACTTTTGCATCTTGAATCCTTCTTGCGTTTCGACATCCCTCCACAGTAAACTCTTTAATAAAACATCTGTTATCAAAGTCATCTATATAATAGCACTTGTTATTAATATAGTTTATATCAGAACAAGCGCTATTAAAACATATGCTATTTGTATTATCCTTGAGATAATATACGTTATTTAATTTATTCGCACCAAAATTATTTTTATTTATCTTATTTATTTCTTTTATCCTATCGGTTTCATTTATTTCTCTTATTTCTTTTATCCTATTTGTTTCATTTATTATTTCTTTTATTTCTTTTATTTCTTTTATTTCATTTATCCCGTTTATTTCACCAAACTGATTAATTTCACTATCTTCTAATTTTACTCTGGATTCGCTTTCGTCATTGCTGCAATTCATATAATTCCCGTCACCGCGGTAATTCTCGGCAAGCTGAGGATACTTAGCATGATCAATTTTCACCAGATAGTGCAACGGAATCTGCCGTTTTTGAAATATCGCCTCGGCCGCACTATCCATTCCATTTAAAATAGACGCGACACTAAAACAAAGCTTACTCCCATGTGCTTTTTCAATTGCTTTTATCGTTTCTAATTCTTCAATTTTTTCAATTGCTGAAAGAATCGTATTACCAGTTGTCACTTCATCCTCAATAAATACAATGCGGTCAATTGGCTTTAACGGTTCTTCCATTGTAACGACTGTGCCGTCTGTTTGACCTCCATAAGTATTTTTCCTGCCGCACACCACAGATTCAACGTCTGCCCGAACAACCTTTTGTTCTGTAGCATGGCTATGCGCCTCTGTAAAGTATACGTAATCGTCAACACCCTCCACATTCTCTCTCGTCGTCTGAATATAATACTGTCCCAATTCCACAGCAACGACTGCGCCGATCGCGGTTGCTGTTTCTGCAAATCCAATAATCAACAGACGCTCATTTCTGTATGCCTGTCTTACAATATCCGCAAGTGCAGAAAACATTTCTAATGCTTCCTTAGGGCAAACTGGGATATGTTTCCCCTGTCTGCGGTTTACAATTAGATAATTACGTTTTGTATTATTTTCGCGCTTTGCAACTGTTACAAGATCTTGTTCCTGATATATCACAAAAAACTACTCCTTTCTTATACTTAGGAACTGTTAATAAGGAACTGTACAAATTAACTTTACCCTTTTTAGTTGTCTATTTCTCCGATTATATATCAAAAAGCCTCGTGATAGCCCGCTACACCTATGTTGGTTATTATTATAACTATCCAATATCTGGCGCCCCACATCACATTATATGCAAAAAGGGATAAATCTTTTCGCCTATGAAATCATTCCAACAAGCAAAAAATTTATCCCTTTTCTCTAAATCAACGATACTTTATTCCTATTTGCAGCCCAATGCAGCCCAGCTTGGTGCGCCGATAATCGGCAGTGCAAACTGTGTATATGCTGCTGACTCTGGGGTATCAATATACTTAAATACATTGTACATCTGCTTCGGCGTTGTCGGAAGTCCGTTAGCGTCACAGTTGTACAGTCCGCAGGAAATCTTGTCTGCATTTTTTTCATAAATATTGTCTACGGTTCTATGAACAATAAATCCTTTAATAAGCGGATTAGTTTCCGCAAGCTTGTAAGCATATGCGAAAGAAGCTGCCTGTGTCTGCTCATCTGAGGTCTGTGAGTTAAATAAAATCTCAGAAATGATAATATAGCGTACTTGTCCATTTGGTGCAAGGAAGGCAGGCTGTGCCATATAGTTTGTAAATACTTCCATATTCTGCGGATTAATCATTCTTGTATTCGGCGTATGATCAATTAAGTTCATTGCCTTATAGTTTGCCGGCATATCCCAGAAACGTGCTGCGGTCAATGGTACTGGATGCGGATGCCATGCAACGCCCCAGTCAATATTGCCGTGAGAAGCTACATCTACATTAAATGCATCAATAAACTTCTTCGCACCATACTGATTTGCTGTGCCGTCTTCCCATGTCCATCTCTGATCGATACAAGTCAGCACTCTTGCATTTGCATTCTGGCTCTTTATCGCATTGTAGCAAAGACGGAATGCCTTCTCATACTCAAGCGCAAAATTCGTTACATTGTAGTTCCCTGCAAAATACCAAGGATTATTGTTATTTACTTCGTTTCCGATAATCCAGTTTGAAATTAATCCCGTTGCTGGATTGCTGTAGCGCTCTGTCAAAAATGCCATTAACGCTTCAATAGACTCTGCGCCAAGCTGCTCGTCCGTATTAAATGCATAGTGCCGATACTTACCAGAACGTCCAGAAGGCTTTACCGTCAATGCTGTAGCTGCATTGTAATAGTTTACAATGTTCATGGTAACTTCAAGCTTCTGTGATGCAAAAAGCGCCATAATCATATCATACTCTGCTACAACGCCCTGATTAAAGCTGTAAGGCTTACCGTTGTATACATAAGGAACACCTGCGCCTGGTACAAAAAAGCGGTCGATTGCCAGCTCATAGCTTGCGTGCTGTACGCCAAGATCAGAAAGTGCCATAATCGCTGCATTATCTGCTGTAATACCTTTGATAGATGTCGTTACAGGATTCGGTGCTGTATGGGTTGCAAGCGCTTCAGGATTTGTAATATAAAACTCTTGACTTACTGCTGTAAACACGCCGCCTACCTTTGCTGCTACAACAAATTTAGAAGTTAACTTGGAAGCTTCTGTTCCGAAATCGAGCGTTGTTACAAAAGTAAGCGTCGGTGCCTTATCTGCCACTGCACAGAAATCTTGTCTTGCACCAATCGCTGTTTCATAAGGCTTAAGCGCAAATAAATAATAGCTGTTATCATCGCTTGGAACCGCTGCCGCTTGTGCTGCCACAACAGTCACCTGATTCGCACCGCTGATAATACATTGGTTAATAGTTACATTGCCTGCTGCGGCTGCTGTTATCTGCATCATGCCTACAAATAACACACAAAGCACCGCCCAAAGTGTTAATTTCTTCTTCATCCGTTACCTCCATAAGAAATATTGGCTAAGACCTCCTTAGCACCACCATTGCATAATATCGTCTAATTATACCATTCTTGACAAACATTTACAACTATAAAATACACCAAATTTACATATCCCATATTTTGGCGAAAAATCTTTATACAACTTTAATCCAATCCCAATTCTGCCCAGCTTGCCGCACCAATGATTGGAAGCGCAAAATCTGTATACTCTGAACTGTTGCCTTTATCCATATTGGCAAATACACCATATGCATATTTTGTTCCTGTTTCCGTACGAATACCACCTGCAATTCCATCCCCTGCAATCTCTGAGGCATGATCCACCTGTCTATGGTAGACAATTCCTTGAATAAACGGGTTATTGGCAATTAATTTATATGAATAAACAATTGCCGCCGCCTGTGTTAACTCGTCTGTTGCAATGCTTTTGTTATGCGAAGTAAAACCCATTTCTGAGATAATAATATTGCGCATACTGCCGTTTGGGGCAAGCATTGTCGGAAGCATCATATGGTTTGTTACTACATCTGTGTTCAGCGGACTGACAAACTTCGAATCATCCGTGTGATCAATAACATTCATTCTTTCATACTCAGCCGGCAGCTTCCAGAACGTACAGTTATACAAAGGCACTGGATACGGATGAAACGAAAGTCCCCAATCAATATTGCCATTAATCTGTATATAGGAAGCAAACAAGTCAAGGAACTCGCGCGCTGCAAACTGCCCTCTTGTGCCATCTTCATAATTCCAGCGCTGATCGATGCTGATAAATACCCTTGCACCAGCATTTTGGCTCTTTATTGCATTGTAACAAACACGAAACTCTCTTGCATAATGGGCTGCAAGCATTTCTGCGGTAACATTTCCCATATAATGCCAAGGTTTGCTGGTATTTACTTCATTACCGATAACCCAAGTATGGATTGTACCCATTGTACCCGAATAGCGATTTGCCAAAAACGATAGCAGCGCTTCCAGTTTTTCTGTCGGAACCTGCTCGTCCACATTGAAAGCATAACAGTTGTTACCTGCGGAGCGTCCGCCCGGCGCAATCATATCCAGCGCTGCACGGTTATAGGCATTTTTAATAATCATAATAACATTGCAGCCCTCGCTTGCAAGACGTGTGCATACGCCGTCATACTCCTGCACTACTTTAATATTAAAGCTGTAAGTTTTTCCATTGTACGTATAATTCAGACCGCCGCCTGTAAAAAAACGGCTGACATCCAACTCATACGACGCAAAACCTGTTCCCAAGCGCGATAATTCGCTGCTGTATCGCCAATCCGCAGTCAGCCCCTTTTTGCTTTTCATAGGATAATTGGTAGTTTTGGTCGCTACCACTTCTGGGTTTAATATATACATTGCATTGCTTACAGGAATATATGTTCCCTTTTGCAATATTGTTACCACAAAGCGCGAGTACAGCTTAGATGCTGTAGTATTATAATCTAACGACGTTGTAAAAACTGCTGTCTGTGCTGCTGGAGCCGCTGCGCAATAGTCTTTTCTTGCACCAACTGCGGTTTCATACGGCTTTAACTCAAATAAATAATAAATCCCGTCCGTTGTCGTCGGAACAACACCCGAAGCCGTCACATTGATATTAGCTCCTGCTATCACACAGCTATTAATCGTCACCGTAATATTTTCCATTGTTTTGCTTGTCGCCGCATTTGCGTACATGCCAAACACCATTGATATTGCAAACACAAGTACTGGAATCCAACATCTCTTGTTAAAATTTTTCACGTAATACCTCCTTTAGACTACCTATTTCCAAAACTTGTATTAGTATATCATCTATTGGAGTGTTGCACAACCAAAAAATTCATGAAATAACAAAATATGGAAATGATGGACTGACTTATTTTGTTTTTAAATATGTGATAAATGCATTTCCGTTATCTTGAAACAGCTTAGTTGCATCATTCATGCCCCTGTAGACAAGCCCCTCCTTGGGATCCATTACCACAATATTTAGTTCGTTAAATCCAACGACCAAAACTGCGCTGCCATTATTTAATGTTGCCAATACGGGAATGTCTTTATTGACATAGTATAAAATTGCGTCAAGCCCTACCCCTTTTAGCTCCAATACGCGAATATCGTTTAGATTTTCCTCCAGCACCTGTTTTGCTGTCTTATTTTTATCTAACAGCGGCTGTACATTCTTAGTTGCGCCAGCAAATTCTAAAATCGTTTCAAGACAAACCGCTAAATCAGAACTCTGCTCATCGCTGCGCCTGCCCTTAATCGCCATTATCTGGTTGCGTGTACTGCGAGATGTTCGTTTCCAGATATAGCTGCCTTTTTCATCCACCACAGTTCCTATTGTAGTATAGGCAAGGTTTATTGCATCTGCCTCGTGCGTAAATGTTCCCGTAATGCCGTTCTTTCCATATACATAAAACCGATCAACCGGATTTTCAACCGTAATAGCCAATTCTCTTGAACCCTCATACAGCACTTCCATTGGGTGTGTATGTTTCAGCTTTTTCTCCTCGATATTGTTTTTCAGCACAAGCTGGACGATTTTCTCATAAGTCTGTGTTGGAACAACTTCTGTAGAATTATAGCCGGTTTCCTCAACTACATTGTTGACAATCTGATCATCCTCCAATGCACTGTAGCCGTTTTCACCTTTCTGCACTCTTGTCAGCGTAATCAAATTTTCTGACACGGACGCACCAACAACATAGATCCCCGCATGCTCATAGCTCTTTAATACTTCACCCTTTTCATTCTGAATATACACAGCGTACATTGGAAAGGTAATTGCGCCTGTAAAATCCGCCATAATATCCTCATAGCGTGCAACACCATATATTAAATCTTCATTGATAAATCCCAGCGGAAGCATACGGTTTTGATTCGGCGCACTGATTTCCTTGCGGTTGCCAGTATTTAGGTTCATCAAAATCAGCCGCGTACAGTCATAAGCGTCTGCAGAATTTTGCCATACCAGCATTTTATCGCTGTTGGATACCTGAAAACTGCCTTGCTGAAGGTTATTCGCAATTTCCGTGCTTGTCTTATCCATTAGATTTACTGCCAATATCGATCCATCCAGATAAAGATAAAAAATACCATTTTTATTAATGTAGGAAAGCTGTTCCACATCCGCCTTTAATGTAGCAAATGCCTTGTTGTAAGGAATAAAAATTAATTCTTCTACCGTGTTAAGCATTCCATTGTACGAATAAACCTGTATCCCAATGCTTCCCTCATATTTACCGCGGTTCATATACCCATAGACAATAAAATTGACATTTCCTGTTTCATCAATGCTTAGTATTTTAATATCATGATTGCTGTAAATCGTACGCAGATCCAGCCCGTCATAGAAGCTAAATAAATACGCCATTTTTTTATCTGCACCGTGATAGCAAAATAGTTGATTTTCATTGACAAATGCAAGATTAGAACCGCCGTCGCTCTCCATCATCTGCACCTGCTTATCCCTAATGCCCAGCATAATTTTATTGCTTGCATACACATCCGCCTCCGGATCGAAAATCTGATTCATTGTCCGCTCATAATCCAGCAGATACATACGATCCGGCGTATAGCGGACACGGAAAAATTCCCGAATATTATACTGATGCCTGCGCCTGCCCTCTGTCACCTGTACCCTGTAATTTAGGCGGATAGACGCTGTTTGCGATTCAATCTCGCTGATCACCAAAACTGGCTCCATTAATTTCTTTACCTGCATATCCGCCCAAGTTACCTGCTTTAAGCTGCAATGAATATCCACATAACTCAGTGTGGTATTATCTCCCTTTGCATTCGGCTCCAAGTATGTTGCAAGGTCATTTGCCTGTTCTTTGTCAAATGTTTTATTGTGAAAATCCAGTACATAGGAAAGTTTTTCATAAGTATTCATATTGCCGCCGTCAATAATGCGCGTATAATACCGAACAGTTTCTAAGCCCGTATCCAGCAATAAAATCCAGTTGTATTCCACACCTGCCTCTATTAAATCTTTAATCGTAACCGTCGCGCGTATCTGGTTGTCATCCTCTCGGTATTCGCCAACCTGCGTGCGCTCAACAAGACGCGTTCCGTCAATACTACGCACCTCAAACGATATATTGCGTATTCTATTTTCATATTTGTCAATCACGAAAGTCAGCGTTCTGCCATCGCCAAGCGGCGTAATCGTATCGCGAAAAAAACTGCCGTCCATTTCACGCGTCAGCCCATGAAGGTAATTATACGATATCCCTCTTGTATTAATATGCACTAACGGCAGCGATGCTTCGGGCATACTTGCTGTCATTTCTTCATTTCCTTTATTATAGATACTGCTGCTGATAAAAAGCGTAAAAATAAATACAGCAGTACATACAATGATTTTCGCGATTGCCCTTTTCATAATCTCCCCATTTCAAATTTATCTTTTTAGAAATCCAATACCTATTTGCATTCTATGTAACAGTTCAGATAACCCATTGAACTGTTACGTATCCAGCCATTGGAAATCGCTTCGCGATGGACTGGATACCTCCAACCACTACACTTTATTACGGTCAGCGCAGTAAATGCGCAGACCTACCTGAACTGTTACCATTCTATCTCATTCTATCCATTAATCGGTTTTTGCATTTTCCAGCAGACGCCGCAATGTAGGCTTTACGTGCAGCATTTCCTCTAGCTGCTGTGCATTTACTACGCTATTATGGCTTTTATGATATCGGATAGAAGACCCTTTCTCCTCTCGCTTTACTGCGCGGATTAAGATATTTTTGGGGGTATGTTCCATATCAATAAATTCCAGAAGCTGCGTGTCATACCCCTGTTCCTCCAAAAGATTCGCACGCAGCGCATCTGTTATCAGCGCCGCCATACGCTCTTTTATAATCCCATATTGCAGCACTGGCTCCAATGCAGCACAGGAAATTTGACGATTTAATTCATGTTGGCAGCACGGTACTGATAAAATTACTTTGGCATTCCATTTCACTGCCTTTGCCAGTGCATAATCCGTCGCGGTATCGCAGGCATGAAGCGTTACCACCATATCGGCTTCTTTTGTTCCATGATAAGAGCCGATATCCCCCACAAGAAATTTTAACCCATTATATTCCAATTTATCCGCAAGTGCCTGACACTTTTCTATTACATCTTGTTTTAAATCCAAACCGGTGACAGAAATATTATAGTTTTGCATTACTTTCAAATAATAATACAACGCAAATGTAAGATACGATTTCCCACATCCAAAATCGACAATCCTAAGCGTTTTTCCGTTATTGGGAAGGTATGGCAGAATATCACGTACAAATTCAAGATAACGGTTAATCTGCCGAAACTTATCGTACTTTGCATGAACAACTTTTCCTTGCGCCGTCTGCACGCCAAGCGCCACTAAAAACGGCACAGGTTCTTCCTGTGGGAGAATATAATTTTTTTCGCGGTTATGTGCAAAATTTGCCTGCAATGCCGCACTGTCCAAAGCGGTCTGATTTGTGCCATTTTCCGTAAACTGCACAGCAGCGTCCGCGCAAACGTACTTTGTTTTTTCCTTAATACTAATGTTTCCCTTTTTGCTTACCAGCACAATTACTTTGTGCCGCGCAGTTTCCAGTTCAAGCTGCCGAAAATCTACTTCCATTGCTTCTGCAAAAAAATCTGGGATCTGCAAAGGTTCAATATTTTGATGAAATACTTTTGTTCCCACAAAGCGCTCCGCCTGATAATACAAAGTATTTTTCATATGGATGGGACGCAGGCGGATTTTGGACAATTTCTCTCGATTGCGGGGATTACTGGCTGTCGCGCTTAGAATTATCTCATTATTTTGTATATATGCGCCTAACAGCATTCTTAACTCGTCCATATTTTCTCCATTCCTTTTATGTTCCTTGCGTAATCTGCACGCTGCTCGTGGATTTTATTGCGACAGCCCCTTCACTCCTGCTCCTCGCTCTTTGCAGATTCTTTTTTCTTTTCCAGCATATGTAAATATCTGTGTACAATGCACAGCACCGCTACGCCGATTACGGAAGCAAAATCCTCATACGGCGTTGTTTTCTCCACGATCATATGGCGCGCAACTAAGAAAATCAATATTTCAATCACGTTATCCGCGTTGGGACGACAAAGCATTTTCAGAAATTCTATTCCAATTACAATAATAAATATTTTCTCTAAATAATGCTTAAATGACGCCATATTTCCTAGCAGACTGCTAAAAGTTTCTATATCCTTTAAAAAGCCATACATCGACAGCAAAATCCCGATTAACACCAGCACTGCTGCTACCAATTCCAACGCATTGCAGATTTTCTGCAAGTATTTCTCTACCTTATCCATAATTCCTCCCATTACAGCAATCAATTTTCTAATCTTGTTATCGTTCAGCCTAGGAACATATAGTGGTTAAGATGCATCAAGCTATCACGGAGCGGCAGCAGCCATACACTATTTGCTGCTCTATGCAAAATCAGCCACTTTTACTTTTACAATCACGCGTTTTCCCATGCGATCTAATAGATCTATCGCTGGTCTGCATACAAGCCCTTCCATATCTGCCTCTCCTATTGTGGATTTCGGCTTGGATTTTACATAATCAACCGCCTGCTGCAGCGTTCCCTTTAATACAATTGGCACAGCTTCAATACCAAACGCCTTTGCAATATCCTCTATCGCGTCGCGCTTTAGCCATAGATTCTGCTCTGGTAAATAAACATCAAATAAAATAAAGGAAACATCACTGCGATATTTTCCGCCGTTTTGGATTTTTGCACCGTAACCCTCACCAAAAAGAATGACCTGCATTTCTCCAAACTTTTGTTCAAATAATTCTTCATTGATACTGCCGCCAAATAATTCGATTAATCGGTTCATAAGATGCGTTGGCACCTGCGCACGCTCTGTTCTGCCTTGATATGATACTTTGTGCCCGTCCCAAATCACACCGATATTTGTCCCATCGATTTTCTCTGTACAGATCCATTCATTGTCTTTTAAGTATGCAACCGTTTCATTGCGGTATTTCCCCTCGATTAGCTTTTTCGTTCCTTCCATATCACGCTCAAAAACGGTTTCTATTTTCGTATACTCTTTCATTATAAATCCTCCCAAAAACTGCCTGCATTTGTTAAATTCTATGCCTTTCAGACTCTAACCAGTATTTTCTAGGAATCAGTATACTTCATTGATAAAAGTATGTCAATGTGTTGTGCTTCGTCTTATTCTTCGCTTTTGAATCGCTGTAACCACAACGGCAAATGCAAGCGAAAGAACACACGTTGCCACAAAAGAATCTACCCCTAAATGATTAAAATTGCCTATGAAAAGGGTATATCCAGAAAAACAGATTAAATGCACAAGATACATATATCTGCTCAACTGCCTTAATATTATGTAAAAAGGAAACTGTGGCAAGTCAATATTCAGTACCATCATAAAAAAGCAACTAGATGCTATAATATTCCCCAATTCACTGTGAATCGTATACTTAATCACAATTCCTGTAATAAAAAGCACCAAACTTGCAAAAAAGGAAAAACAGCACCGCTTTTCTACCACAGTAATTCCAATACACATATATAACATTCCTGTGAAAATATTGCCATTGTTAAAAATATATTCATAAATCCCCACAACTGGCGCCAACATGGGAAATGCATCTGTATTCAGCCTAAAATATTCCAAGCCCAAACGAACTGCATACAACATCACACCAACAAGCAGCATACTATTGATTCCCCGATTGCAGTGAACCAAAATCAAGATAAACACCAGAGAATATATCATTGCCAGCAAATACCATAAATGATACGACTGAAACAACTTTCCCACAAAGAAAAAATATTTAATATAGGAAAGGATACAGTTTATCCAGCTATTACCAGATAAAATATATCCATATACCGACAGCGGAAAACTGATCAGCGTCCAGATAACATACAATTTCACCGTGTCAATCAATATTTTTATAATTTTCGTCTGCCGTTCCTCCTTTGTTCTGCCTCATTTCCGCGCAAGCAAAAACCCTGAAATACAGAAAAAGAATGGTACTGTAACATCAGCTAAGACAATTGCAATTTCATCTATCAACGGAATTTGACACTGCTCAAATGGATTGGTATGAAAAGCGATTACCATAATCGCCAGTAAAAACTTAAATAAATCAAGGGAACTAAAGTGTTCCTTTTCCTCTATTGTCCGTAAAATTGGCATTTCTACCCTCCTATCAATTTCTCTATCCTTGTGCGGAGATTGTGCATTTTTTATTGTTGCTTTAGTATACTTCATTGTCCATAGTATGTCAATGAATAATCATTTAAGGGTGGTAACTGTATTACGGCACAATCTAGCACTTTATCAAAGTCGTATATATATTACATAATTATACTACATAACACCAGCATCTACCATGTTGTACTGGTTAACCTTATATGGCTGGCGTTATGTAGTCAGGTTACTCGAAAATTTTAACTGTTAAGCAGTATACATTAACGAAAAAAGGCTGTCGGAAAGTGCTTTCTATATATATATCATGTAACGCATTTGATATTACATCTATGCATTATAGAAGCATAACCTTTTTACGACAACCTGATTTATCTTAATATTCATAAGCCATTATCTTGCATTCATGTTCCTTACTTTGTTGATTATAGTTTACGCCAACCAGCAGAACATTTCCTTGATAATCTTTCAATGCCTGTAAATATTTCCTTTCTTTTATCTGCGCAATTGCTGCTTTTGCATCCTTATTCCACTTTAATTCTACAACAATTGCGGGTTTGTCCAAATGATTTTTCCGTGGCAGAAAAACTAGGTCTGCAAATCCTTTCCCAGTCGGAAATTCGCGGACAATTGTATAATACCGCCGTGCGCTGTAATATGCCAGTGACACTACACAGCTTAACGCATTCTCATTATTATAGTTTAATATTGAAGTTTCAAAATGTGCCTGTGCAATTCCGGAAGCAACTGCAGTTTCATCGCAATGCCATGTTGCTTGCAGCAGTTGATCCGATGCTTTTACTGCCGCCGCCACTTCATCCCATCCAGCGCCCTTAACTGCATTAACAAACTCCATTGCCACTTCATAGTTTGGAATAAAAACCTCACTTTTGAGAAAATCATATCCAAGATATCCCAAATGCACCAACAATGTCAATACATCATCCGTACATTCAAATGTTGTCATATCATTCGTAAATGTTCCTGTTTCTATTTTTTTGTGCTGCCCTGCTAACAGTTCAATAATCATGTCTTTTAAACCATGATAATTTAAAACAATATACTCCCGTAAAGCTTCAAAGGTTTCTGTCTGATTCCAATACGTATCATAAATGCCGGAAAGCATTGCGCTTACTACAGAACGCGGGCTGTAAATCCGAACCACATTTTCTGGTGACGCCGTCAACTGATATCCATCATACCACCTTTTTGCCTCTGCAAAATCCATATTGTACTCTCTGCACAGTCCTTCGACTTCTGCTTCCGTAAATCCTGCATATTGTGCAAACTGTCTTGGGTTGGTCATGGAATACTCATCAAACATATTGAGCGCCGAGTGCGTACCGTATTTTTTAATCGGCAAAATTCCTGTCATATATGCAAGTGCTACATAAGCTTTGTCTTTTAGCAGACTGCGCAAAAAGTCTAAATATAATTCCTGTGCCTCTTTATTCCCTTTGCTCTCCCGAAAAATACAATCCCATTCATCAATAATAAATACAAACGGTATTTTTGTTTTCGCATAAATATCCTGCAGCGTTCTTATTAAATTTTCAGAATCAAAATAACGAAAATCTGGATATTGTTCTAATAAATCCCATAAAACGCACTTTTCGATTAGTGCTTTCATCTTATCTACATTATGCCCAGCACTAAAAAACTCCTGCATATTTAAAAATATCACATTGTACTTGTTTAAATGCGCTTCAAAGGTTTTATGACTTTCAATTGCACGTCCCTGAAATAGTTCCCTAGATTCCTCTTTTCCATAATATGCTGCTAACATTTTAGCTGTCATTGACTTGCCAAAGCGGCGGGGGCGGCTAATGCAGACATACTTTTGTTCTGTTCCCAACAGCATATTGGTTTCCGCAATAAATCCTGTTTTATCCACATAGATGCTTGATGCTACAGACTCTCGAAATCCATCTTTTCCAACATTCAGATATATTCCCATTTTACGCATTCTCCTTTTTCATATTCTGCCTGTCATAAATCGCAGCTGCCGCCTGTTTTACCCCCCTACTTTTTTCGACCGAATCACAAATTTCACTTTCTTTTGCCCGCCGAAATCGCCGATGCCTTTGATATATAAAGTTCCTTTACCTTTTATAATATTATCCGTGCAGTTCTCTATTATGTATTCTGAGCCATATACCAGCGTGCGCCCTTTATACTGTACTATAATATCCTTAATCTCCGGCATAATTGCGACACCTGTGTAGGTTTGTGGTGTTATTGTTGCTTTTGCCTTGCTGATATCCAATGCCGCAATACGGAACTGCCCCATTAGACTGCCTTGATAATTATTGATTCCAGTAATCGCTGCATTTAACACCGTACCTACTGGCAGTATATCCTTATCGCCGACGGTTTCGCCCTCGCTGCGCTGTGTACCATCAGACAGCTTTACAGACTGCGCATAGGTATAAATCACTTGGGACTGATAATCTTTTCCTGCTTTCAGTACTTTGCCGTTTATGTCTGTAACAGATACTTTCGTCTTATATGTGCCTGCCTTTGCTGTATACACTTTATCGTATGCGTTTATGGAAAGTTTGCCGATATCCTGCTTTCTTATCGTAAAGTCCAGTGTTTTCTTTCCCTTAAAGTTGCCTTTTCCGGTAATTGTTACGCTAGGCGTTTTACTCCCTGAAACCGTTGTATGATTGTGGTAGGTCAATTTATAATCGACACCATTTTGCAATAAAATGTGCTGCTGGGTCTGTGGATTTTTTGGGTTCTCAGATTGCAAATCCTTGTAATTAGGTGCTGAACTGTTGCCAAAAAATACTTGAACATCTGGTTTTGCGCCGCCTTTTGTATAAGGAACATTTGTTTCTATTACAAAATCCATCTGCTGGGATTCATCCGCCGCGAAATCATATGGCGTTATCCGGAAGCTCTTTTTCATCGTTCCTGTGTAAGCATGGATTCCTTGGAATATAATATACCCTGTTCCAGCATCGACACTGTTCTGTACCGTTGTATAATCCGTACCCTCCTTTAAAACTTCTATACCATTGGAAGTTTTCATTGTCAATTGATAATTTGTCTGCTTTATCGGCTTTCCTGTGTAAACAACACTTTTTTCTAATCCGCTGACTGTTGCCTTATTGATATTTACACCTTTAATTTGAAAAGTAACACGCTTTACCCCATAATACGAGCGTTTATTTGCCTGCAAATTATTGTTCTGTCTGGTATTGGTGTCCAGAACTCCTGTTCCGGTAATAATCGCTGTTGCAGTGCCGACTTCTATATTATTTTCATAGGTTACCGTGTAGTCCTGATTCTCTACCAACACACGCTTTCCGTTTTTTACTGTAAGCAGCGGCTGAATTTCTCCGCCTGTATATGTCTGCGCTTTAATCTTAGAAACGGTGGTTTTAGCGATTAGCCCCTCGGTTGTAATTAGCAATGCAATTTCACGTGTCCCCGTAAAGTTGTTAATTCCATTTATGCGCACCGTGTATACACCGGCATCCTGATAGGCACCGACTGTCGTATTGGGATATTCCACCGTAAAATCTCTGCCTTTTTTTAATCGCGTACCATTCCACAATACGGTGGGAACTGGTTTCTGTGTTTTGTTTTTACGGTATGCACAGACTAAATTATCAACTGTAATAATCTTGTTTGTCGCTGTATGTTCATTTACCACTGCGCATTTATCTTGAACTGCATTTTGATTTGCCATTGCGTATTTATCTTGAGCTGCCGTTTGATTTGCCGTTGCGTATTTATCTTGAGCTGCCGTTTGATTTGCCGTTGCGTATTTATCTTGAGCTACAGTTTGATTTGCCGTTGCGTATTTATCTTGAGCTGCATATTGATTTGCCGTTGCATTTTGATTTGTAGTTGATTCTGTAGCAGCGCTTGTACCTATCGCATTACCTTCTGTATTATTAGAAATATCAATTGGCAGTATCGAAAAAGTCACGGTTTCCTTTCCGGTATAATTGCCCTTTCCTGTTACAATAACTGAAGGTGCCTTGGAAACATTCGGTGAATTATTTGTATTTTGGTCATTTGCACTTTTAATATAGGCGTTCTTATTGTTTGTATAGGATACGCTGTAATCTACGCCTTTTATTAACAATTTCCCTTGATCGTAAACCCTTATCGGCGGTGTAATAGCACTTCCCGTATAATACTGGTCTTCTATACCAGTAACTTGAAAACCCTTATTTTGATAAACAAATATAACAACGGTCGCCATTTTGCCATCCAATGCTGCACACAGACGCACTGTTTTTACTTGCGATGCACCAATAGCATAAATTTCCCACCCTACGACAACGGAATCTTCTGCCGCATTGTATTCCATTGAAAGAACCTCTTTGCCGTCTGTTCCCATTATAATGGTTTTACCATCTGAAACTGTAATTGGCAGTGTTGTGCCACTGCTATCCTGCGCCGTCCATACCAGTTCGTCAGGCGTATAAGGATACTGCACCGGCTCTAACGAAAAATCAAGTTTCTGGCTGCTGCCTTGGCAGAGTTCTCTTTCGGATAGCGCTATTGCAAAAGACTGTAGAACCGGCTTCGTTACAATGCGGGCGGCTGTTGTATTTTCAATCGTTGATGTCTGCTTATCCACTGTTACCAAAACCTTATAAAAGTATTCTGTATCTGGCAGAATCTCCTTGTCTGTAAACGTAATTATATCTCCTGTGACATTGTCCGTTTCCGGCTGGTTATCGTCAATTCTGTTTTCCGCCGAAGGCTGCAATTCCTGCGTAGCAGACAATGACGCAATCTGCTGATACATTCCTTTCTCTCCGTTCTCGCTGCGGTAGATATTATAAGACTGTGCATTTTCCCGCCGTGGAATGGAAACAATAATTTCTGCACCTTCCCGTCCAGCGTTCTTCTCTCTTATTGATAAAATCGAAATAGGCGCTGGCAATACAGGGGGATTCGGAGCTTGGTTATCAGGATTCGTTTCGTCTGGATCTTTATCATTCGGTTTTGTTTCATCTGGATCTTGGTTATCAGGACTTGTTTCATCCGGTTCGGAGGGATTCTCCTCGGTTTCCTCTGCTTTGGTATGAATTGAAACTGCTGCTGTTTCCTCCATTATAGAAAGCACATTGTTAACAGATACTAACACTTTATAAAAATAGTTTGTATCCGGCTCTACCGTATTATCGGTATAAGTTATCGTATCTGCAGGATTTTCCCCATCTGCGATATCCGCATTTTCTGCTGACATTATCTTTGCAATCTGAATATATGTTTCATCTTTTTCACTTTCGCTGCGGTACAATAAATAATACTGCGCATTTTCTATCCGCGGAATGGTAAGTACAATCTGTGTTCCACTTGTTACATTCTCTGGCTCTGCTGCCGATACAATGGTCACTGGTTCGGGATATTTGGGCTTTGTAACAATAGAAACCGCTTTTGTATCTTTTAATGCAGAAGTATATGTATCTATTGTTATTAGCACTTTATAGAAATATGTAGTACCATGCACTACCTCTTTATCCAAATAAATACTGCTATCCGTAATTTTCGCAATCTGCCGATAATTTCCGTCCTCACCGTTTTCACTGCGATATAACACATAGCACTGTGCATTTTCTATCTGCGGAAGAGAAACCGCAATATGCATCCCTTCTCTGCCTGCATTAACTTCCTCAACTTTCTCGATTTCTATCGGCTCTGGAAGCAAACGAATCGTATTTACTTTCGATGCGCCACTTTTCACTGCTTCTCCGCCATCAATAGTATAGTATGCTGTAATACGATAACGATATTGATTGCAGCGTGATACTTCTTTATCAATATATTGTACTGTATCCGCTGGTAAATCCGCAATCTGCACAAATGCGCCAGAATTAACACTTTTTTCTAATAAATACCCCTCTGCGCCCGAAACCCTATTCCATTGTACCATAACGGTACTGTCCTGTTCCGTAATCGGTTCCATCTGCGGCGCGGCGGGCGGCTGGTATGCGCAAACTCTGTCAGTCGGTAAACCATAAATTTTTTCCCCTGCTGTATTTTCCGCAAACGGCTCTAAATAATAAAAATACGCTGTTTTCAAGGTAAGTTCGGCAGTATCTGTATAAGAACCCTCTGCAAAGTCTGCCATTCCAATCTGTTCTCCCTTATCTTGTGCATTTTCGCTCCGGTAAATATCAACCGCAGTCACACCATTGCCGCCGCTCCATGTAAGCGTTATCCCTTGTTTCTCAGCATTGTCTGCTTCCAAAGCAAGAAGCGGCGATTCCGGCGGGCGGCAATGAATAATTGTGCTGGAAGTATATATTTCTTTCCCTGACTGATATGCTGCCATGCGATATTGATACGGCTCACCGATTTTTACTTCATAGCTTACTTTGTCAAATTGAAATGTATAAGAAGTCTTCTCATTTTCGGGACTGGTTTCTATTTTGTAAATATACCATGTATTCCCTATCCGTATCTTTACTCCATATTGATCTGCGCCCTCAATCGGCAGCCAAGCCACTGTTGCCGAATGGCTGTCCGACGCCTCTACCACCAAATCCTTTGCCAAATCCGCCTCAGACCATTGGCTGTAAACCATTCCATCTTCCGTGTCCTTTCTGGCTCTTATCCGATAATTGTAAATTCCCATCTGATATTCTGCGGCATCTATGGTATATGCTGTCTGCTCCCCCTGAAATATCTGAACCGTTTCAAAATCTCCAGACGCGTCTTCCCTGCGCTGCAATTCATATTGATCTGCCCCTGCAACCGCTTTCCAAGAAAATTCCGCAGTTTTTCCATTATAAGTAATCGTAAGCCCCGCGCCCTCTATTACACCCAAAAACTGCGCATTTACAATATTCGATTCCTCAACAGTGCCAGAACCCTCCCCCGTTCCGTCCTGATAAAGCGCTTTTACCTGATAAAAAAATTCTGTTTCCTCTCTGGCAGACAGCGTATCGCGATATTGTCTTATATCTGCGCCAACCGATGCAATTTTCTCGAAATTTTGCCCGTCCAAAGAACGATAAACCTCATATCCCTGCACATTACTGCATTTGCTCCACCGCAGCAGTACCGAAGGCATATCTACAAATCCAGCAGCTTCCTGCATTTCCATAATAGAAAGTGTCGGCACCTTTACAGTAGTATTTACATCTATCGTTAAGGCATTGACACGCAGCGACCTTCCGCTAAGGCTCATATCCTGCCACGTAGAGGAAAGCATATACAAACTTTCTCCTGCTTCCACGGCATTTTTCGCGCTACAGCTTCCCTCGCTTGATACATTGGCTGTATAATCGCTGTCACAATACATAAATGCCGGCGTTTCCGGAAATTCAATTACAATCGCCATATAATCATCTGCGTCAAACTCCACCGGATCGGGCAGCTCCACCGTGTAAACGCCCGCATAGGATACCATTCCTGTCACCGGCGATTCCAGCATTGGCGTGCCGCTTTCTGGATCTTTTACCACTCCCTCATCTAACTTTGGGTTTTTGTAAACTTGGATCTGATAATCCACACCTGCGCTTCCAATCATAAAAGAAACCGCTGCCAGTTGCTCCTTTACAGCATCCGGACTTTTTGCCTGATAAATCTGCGCAATTTTCTTATATTTTCCATACTGCTTCATTCCAATCGAATTACTGTGAAAATAATTGTTATCATACTTACCCGCACGTTCCGCCTGTGCCACACACACTGCATTCCCAGATCCAAGAGAAATATCTTGATAAGAAATATAAAAATATCCATTTTCCTGCCATTTACTGCCCCAGCTATTGCGGACAATCCAAGCACCGTTCTCCTCCGGCATTGTGTCTGTATTAAAATTTTCCTTTGCGTAATCGTCATCCCAGCCTACCACAATAATGGCATGGTTTGTCCCGGTTCTTTCATCATTATAGTATGCCCCTGTTGAATAGTTCAGGAACTTATTGTCATTAAAATATGACCACGAAACGCAGCCATTTTCCAAAATCAGATTTTTTACAATCTGCCTGGTTTCTGCATCATTTGCTTTTGCCGGATAAAAGGAACATCTTTTCAATATAGCAATACTATCCTGTGCCGAATTGCGGCTGTATCCCTCTGGAATGTTTTTATCATTCGGATAAGGATATTGTACTTCCTCTGCCGCACCCTGCCAATTCATTAACCGAAGTGCTGCCCTGTAATCGTTACCGCCAGTCTGCAAATAATAACTCTGCGGATTGGATTCAATCATATCGTCGTTGGCATTGTCCAGCACATCATAACCTGTGTGATAAGTAAAATATGCCAAATGATGCTCCGAAAGGTTTACGCTCTCTGCATCTGCAAGCCCTTGCTTCACAAGCGAATATTCCATTAATCCCAAGAAGGCAAATGTCCAGCAAGCCCCCCACGGATTCTGATCTCTTACAGCAGGAAGCTTTCCTTGCTCACGAAGATCGTACTTCGCTGGCAGCACCGCACGCATTTTTCGTCGTAAAGGCATATCCGCACGGATAGCTGCCTCCTCTGGAAGTTCTACAATCTCCAATTCCGGCAGATAATCCGGCTCCATTGCCTTCTGCGACGCAATCTCCTCTGGTGTCATTTCCCGCCCTAAAATATAGTCCATGTTGCGATCTTCGTCATCCTTTTCTAAAACGGTGCCGTCGTCTGTATTATCCTCTATAGAAAGAAAATCCGATTCCTGTTGTATTGTGGAAAGTTCTGAATCTTCTGTGGCGGAAAATTCTTCGGTGGGGAGGAGATCAGTTTCGCTGAACGTTTCTGCTTCTTCTGTGAAGGTGGTGGTAATCTCGCTTAATGTTTCGGACTCTTCTGTGGAGGTTGTGGTAGTTTCGCGGGATGTTTCGGACTCTTCTGCGGAGGTTGTGCTTTCTCTGGATGTTTCGGACTCTTCTGCGGAGGTTGTGCTTTCTCTGGATGTTTCGGACTCTTCTGCGGAGGTTGTTTTGTTTTTGCTGGATGTTTCGGACTCTTCTGCGGAGGTTGTTTTGTTTTTGCGGGATGTTTCGGACTCTTCCGTGGAAGTTATTTCTTCGCTGGATGTTTTTGACTCTTCTGTGAAGCTTGATGTGAATTCATTGAAAATCTCTGGCTCTTCTGGAAATTCTATAGTGTAATCACTAGAACTTCCCTCCAATCCAATAAAGCCATTTTCTGACATAAATGTCATTTTTTCTTGTGCCTTTAACGGACAAACTGGACACTGTGCTGTTAAAACAGACGCCGCCAAAAGTACTGCCACCCGTTTCATTTGTTTCCCTTTCATAAAATAATCCCCCATTCCTGGCAAACTTACACGCCCTGCAATCAGTTCCCTTTTAAAAAAGTTCAACTACAGTCAAAATCCGCACTATAGTTGAACTTTTGTTCTTATTTCGATATAATTGTTTAATTTATCGTTGCATAGTGTCGTATTAGGCAGCTCCCGTCATTGCGCAGATATGCCTCAACACTTACGGTACAGTTATTTTTATGTTTCTCTACTAAAAAGCGTTCCATATAACCATCCTGACACTTTCCATTTTGATATTCATTGTAAATATCTTTCCACAAATCTTCGTCAGAAATCAATACATCAAAGGTAGCGCTGCTGCCGTCCTGTGCCATCATCGCTTCAAAACAAGCAATATAATAATCTTCAATATTGTCAATATAGCCTGCATCGCTGCCGTTACGCGTTGTCCTAACCGTTATCGATCCACGTCCTGTTGTCCCAGAAGGTGCTGTGGAAGGCACCGTTGCTGAAGAAGATGTCGATCCTGACGGCGTTGTGGAAGGCGTCGTTGTTGATGGTGTTGTTGTCGATGGCGGTGTTGTCGATGGCGGTGTTGATGGTGTCGATGGTGTCGACGTAGACGGCGCTGACGTCGGCGGTGTTGTTGTTGGTTTGCTGGGCTGTTGCGCTGGCGGATTCACTTCCAAGCCGCTGTAACGATTCCCCTTGCAAGGAGGCAGATATATCGACAAATCCCTTCTTGCATGATCCTTGGCATATTCGTCATCAGAACAGTTGAAATAATCGTAAGTATTAGGATTCGTGTCATCCCATGTGCTGTCAACATTATAGTATCCGTCATCGAGTTTTACAATATTCCATGCGTGATTTTCTCCTGCATATCCCGTAACATAATAACAGGGAATATCAAACTGCTGTAATAAATACTGCAATGCCCGCGCATAACCGGCACAGACTGTTCTACCATATACAAGTGCACTATATGCACTTTGATTCATTGGCGCATTGGTATCATATTTTACACGGCTGATTAATTCGTCATGTATCTTTTTCTCTCTATCATAAGCCGTATAAATTCCATAAACGGTATCGGTTATTTCTTTTGCTGCTGCCTGAAAATCGCTTTTCGCTTTGTCAAGATTACCAGCCGTTATATTATATGCAAGTGTAATTTCTGCGACCTGCCCTGCCGGCGAATGTCTGTACTTATAAGCAGTTTCCACCCAAAACAGTTCTGGATGATCATTGACAACTGCCGTAAACGCATTCTTTAAATCCCCAGATGTAATATTTTCTACTGGTGAAAACTGCTTTGTCATTGCATCTGCATTGGCATAAATCTGACGGTAAATCGCTTTCTGCGTATCACCTAACATCTCATAATATGGGTATTTCTCGCTGTCAAATGTCAGCCCTTCTCCCGTTTTGCCCGGACTTAAAGAATCTAAGATCTCTTCTGCCCGTTTCTGTGTTACTTCGGTACCCGTTGCACGTACAGGAACATAACCTGCCAACCCCGCAACCTTCTCCGGAATATCCAAGTCTTCCTCTGGTTCTGATGTCTTCGCAGCCGAAGCTGCTGCCGCCTCTGGAAGCGCTTGTGTCGTTACTGTAGCGCTTACCACAATTGGATCTCTTGGAACTGGCCCTATAGATAGTTCCTCTAGTGCCGCTTCCTCAGTTGGAACGCCTGTATTTCCTTGAAATGTTGGCTTTGGTTTCGGCTTTGCCACGGTTTTAACGGGCGCATTGCCGCCTGACTGTATTGTTTCTCCGATTTCCTGTGCTACATTGGGATTATAGTGACAAAACGCAATAAAAAGAAGTATAAGCGCTAACAAGCCACCAATCCCGTATAGCAGTTTTTCTACTATCCGCATATTGGTTCCTCCTCGACTCTTATACTCCCCCATGAGCTAACCACAGAGCTTCCCACTTCTCCGTGACAGGCGGCATCTCCTTATGCCGCCTCTATTTCTGTTTATTATAAGCTATTTTGCTGCCGGTGTCAATCTTACAACGTAAATTTGTGCACATCCTCTATTAGTATCTCCACTTTTCGCTCTAAGTCACTGACAATCTGACTAGAATCATTAACAACTTTCGATAATTCTGTAGACATTGCGGCAGTTTCCTCTGCTACAGAAGCATTATCCTGTGCCAATCCGTTCAATACAGAAAGGGACTCCGTAACACTACTCCTTTGATGTTCAATTTCTTGTGTCATACTGTCAATTGTATGTACAGAGGTAAAGAAATTATTTAATTCCGTATGCAGCATATCAATAATATGCTGTGTTTCTGTCAACGATGTTACCTGCATATCAACCGATTCGTTAATTTCCTGCATAGCAGAAGCCGATTTTGCAGCATTCTTCTGCAATTCCTCGACTGTTCGACTAATTTCCTCTACCGAGTCAGCCGATTGGCTTGCCAGTTTCCCAATCTCGTCTGCTACAACGGCAAAGCCCCTTCCGGCTTCCCCTGCCCTCGCTGCTTCAATGCTTGCATTCAAGGCAAGAAGACTTGTCTGATCCGAGATTTCATAAATTAAATTGGCAGCTAAATGAATTTGTTCCACAGAACGGTTTGTTGTTTCCGTCTGTTCTGCCATAACCGATATATTATCCCTTGTCTGATTGCTGACTGCAATTAAACGTTCCAATGTTGACATAGACTGCTCACTGATGCGGTTCATTTCTTCTGCATTCTGATCTAATCCAGCAACTTCAACACTTGTTTGATTAATTTTGCCTGCCATAGTCGTCACATCATCATTCGCCTCGTCGGTAGAAGCCGCCTGCTGTGTTACATTCTCTGCAATGGAATCCACTGCAATAGAAACTTGCGAAATAGACTCTTTCATCTTCTCAAATGCGGATTCAAAATTTTCGACCACCTGATTTACACTGCCTGCCATATCCGTAATGCCTTGCAGCAGCCCACGCATATTATCCTGTGCAATACGCAGCGAATCTGCTGTCTGCCCAATTTCATTGCGCTGTTTCACCGCAACAGCCGTTGTTAGGTTTCCCGATGAGATGCATTCCGCAAAACTTTGTATTTTCTTTAGAGGTGAAACAAGCCGTCTTCCGAATAGAAAAGCAATAGCCAAAGCCAACACAACATATATTACAAATACAATAAACATACGTATTAACAGCGTATCATACTCCGTATCCAGTTTAACCCTTACCTGATCCTTTTCTAAATCAATATCGTCAACATAATTTCCTGTTGCTACAGCCCAGTCCCACGGCTCAAACAACTGTGCATACGCAATCTTAGGCGCTATTGTAACCCCATCCGACTTGGTAAAATAAAATTGTACAAAACCGCCTTTTTCTGCACTCTGGCACGCACGAATTACCTCTTGCGTAATCATTGTGCCATAGGAATCTTGCATCATATAACGGTTATCCCCCTCCTGATCCGATAGAATCGGATGCATTATCAAAGTTCCATCCAAAGCGTCAATCCAAATATAGCCGCCTTTTTCCTCTCGATAGCGCATTGCACGAACAGCTTCTTTTGCTGCCTCTTTTGCCTGTTCTTCTGTTTGTTCTCCGTCTTGATACAATTGATATTCTTTTTCAATCACAGATATCGCACTCTGTATCTGCGATTGAATTTCAGCCCGATAACCGCTGTCCACTGCCGTTTCATACGTGTCGTATGCAAATTTAGACATTGTAATCAATGAATAAATTGCACTTCCGCCGATACCTGCCGCGGTTAGTACTACCACTAACGTACACATCCACATAATAGAACTAACCAAACTCGTTTTTCCTTTGCCCATTTTGAGATCCCCCTTTACAACTTTTACAATACTACTATCTATTTATAAACTGATCAAACCTCCATTCTCACTAATTTTTTACAATTTTATATTATTTTTTACTTATTTCACAAAAAATCAATACGGCGTTCTAACCAACGTAAAACATCTTTATATACCACATCACGATTTATCTCATTTAAAATCTCATGGCGCGCTTCGGGGTATAGACGCATACAGACATCCCGTATTCTGGCATGGCGGTAATCCATATATACCTGCAGTACACCTGCTCCATAATCCCCCACAGGATCCTCCTCCCCTGCAATTAACAGAATCGGAAGCTGCTTGGGGATTCTTGCAATATTCTCTTTTCTTTGAATAAACCCAATTACCTCGAACAACGTTCGATACCCATTTACAGTAAAAATAAAATTACAATACTTATTATTTATGCAGAAATCAACAATTTCCGATTCCCTTGTGAGCCAGTCGCTGTTTGTACGCGGATTCGGAATACGCCTTTGATACATACCAAATGCATTCCATTTCAGCAAACGAGAACGAAATCTGTCGCCTAAAATCAAGCGGAGTATATTGGATACCACCGTTCCTGCCGCAAGCACTTCCGGCGGTTTACTGCCCGTACCACATAACACAGCGCCTGTAAGTTCTCTTCCATAGGTAATTAGGTAACGCCGTGCCATAAACGACCCCATACTGTGTCCAAACAGGAAGTACGGCACCTTGGGAAATTTCTTTTTGGCGAATCGTGTTACGCGATGCAGATCTGCCACTACTGTCGCGCTCATATTTTGGGGACAGAAATACCCTAAATCCTCCTCTTTTTCAGCAGTTTGTCCATGTCCCAAATGATCATTTCCAATAACAGCAATCCCATGATTATTTAAGTACAACGCAAACGCTTCATACCGCTCTATCATCTCCACCATACCATGTGAAATCTGCACCACTGCACGCACAGTCCCCTCAGGCTGCCAAAGCACCACATGCAGCCGATGAATACCATCGCGCGACGCAATCCTATAATTTTTCCTTCCCATACCGAAAACACCTCGCTTCCTTTTCGTGTCTTTTACCATCAACCCCAAAATGCGCAAAACGGGAGCAGTCCCATCTACTCCCGTTTCCATAAGCTTTGAATCGCACCCTTGTCCCAATATTAATTCAATTCATAAACATATGTTACATTTTTGAAATCATTACGACTGACAAGTCATATTCTTCAAGAAATTCATCAATATCCCTCTCGTCGTTGATTTCCATAGCAACTTCAAAGATTCCCGTTTCCGGATCCAGAAAACCTGCTACCATTTCCTCTGTAGCCTGATTTTTCCTGATCATTGGTTTTTTGTTTAAAACGTCAATTCTTCTTGATACTTCTTTTCTTGCTGCTAGCATATTGCTGTCCCCCTTCAATCCCTTTTTCAATATATTATGCCCGTCCCACTGCTGTCAGCATTTGCCAAACATGGTGCGGTACATAATCCTTATGTTATTACAGTAAGCCTTGCAAACTGTAACTTTATGTTTTCATGGTGCGCCCATTTGGGAATCCAAAGCTTTCTATGATCAGTCCTGCCGAAACGCCACGTACTCCCGTGATGACGATCAATGCTGGACAGAATCATCCTAAAATAGAATATACTATATTCTAGTAAGCAGTAAGTTATGTCATAGTATCTGTTTTGTGATATTATTCTACAAATCTCGCTTTATTTCAATACTAACACATGTAATTTTATAATGCAATCCTTTTTCTGAGATTTACATAACTTTTTTATCGTAACCCATTCGTAATACTCTTTTTATTTTATTTGCAACGAAAATAATCCTTTTTTTGTATGCAAAATGGTGATTTTATGCTATGATTATATTGTGCAGCGCTGACAAGGACATTTATCGGTTTCAAACCGTATTGCACTTTGCATATTACTTTTCACACCACAATAACTTATAAGCTGCGTGGACGTGAATTGTAACCTTTATATCACCCTTTTTATTTTATGGGTAAAAGCCGCGCAATATTACAATTATCAAATTGAGAAAACGAGGTGAATTGATATGTATAAACTATCACCCCAGTCACTAAAACCGGGTATGATAATTTATGATGACATCTATGCTCCTTCAAAACAACTGCTCTACAAAGCAAATACCATACTGACACCGGAGAGCATTCATTCATTGCAGGAATATAACTTTTCCGATATTGTGCTCTGCGAACCAGGCGAAGTTAACATGACACACTATGAATACCTTCAGCGAAATCCACATTTCCAGCATTTCAGTGAAGTTCATGCCAAATCGCTAACTGCTTTTTCCAAAATCATGCGCAACCTTGACACAGGATTGGATTTAAACCAACTAAGGCTAATGTCACTGCGCGACAGCGTCATGGCGGAAGTAATGAACACGGAACAGTTTATTGACTACCTATATAACTTGATGTCTAATGAAAATGAAATTACATACAACCATTGTTTTAACTGCGGCCTGCTCTGTTATGTCTTTGGACAATGGCTGGAATTAAGCGCAGAGGACTTAGATACAATTACTCTGTGCGGGTATCTGTTTGATATTGGCAAGGCAAAAATTCCCGATGATATTCTATGGAAACCGGAAAAACTAACACCAGAAGAATATCAAAAAATGCAGCGCCATATCCACCTAGGTTATGAAATATTAAAAAACAGAAAACTTCCACCACACATTGTTACGGTACTAATTATGCATCATGAACGCTGTGATGGCAGCGGCTACCCTGCAGGATTAAAAGAGGATAAAATAGACCCTTATGCACTGGTTGCCGCGATTGCTGATACCTATGATGCTATGACACACCCAAGAGCACAACGCATGGCACTTACGCCATTTCAGGCAATCCGCGTATTTGAGAAGCAGGGCTTTGCAAAGTATGGAAAACATATCCAGCCACTCCTTACGCGCATTGCCAAAATCTATATCGATCGGCGTGTCTGTCTGTCCAACGATACACAGGGACGCATAACGGAAATCCATGACGATGCTCTCTCAAGCCCAACAATTTTTGACGGAACTGCCTACCATGATCTGCGCAAAATGCCAGACGCCGAAGTAATTCGTATGCTCTAAGTGGCTGACGCATTAAGGAACTGTCAATAAATAACGCATCCCTTTGACTTGTCTCAATGTCCATCTGCTGCATCAGATAATCTTGATGCAGCCTGCTACGCCTGCGATTATCTTCTTTGCAGATGAACATTGATACGGCGTCAAATTAACAAGTTATTTTTTGACAGTTCCTAAGAGAAACATATACAAGATATTATAATACTGTACCGCATTTTATACCATATTTTGTATAATCAAACCTTAATGCAACAGCCCCGAATTAAAAATTCCGCTTACCATATCCATGAAACAAATAGTCCAAAATGGTAAACGGAATTTTTACTTTTCCTATTTTTTCTCAAATAGTGCGGCTATCTTTTCTTGAATTTCCTCCGCCGATAACCCCTTTGCGCTCTCAAGCACCGATTCCACTGCCTGCTTTGCCTCGTCAAGCGCTGCCTCATCCAACTCATAGTCATCAATATAGCTGCGGATAGACTTCTCTAAATCGGATTGCTCTACTTGGGTAATTCCCAGCGACTTTGACAAATCATCATTTACAAAAAATGACTCTACTTCCTTTGCCACTGTATTCTTAATTTCTTCAGAAACCTGCTGTTTCCCCGCCTGAAAGATATCCTGACCACCTGTAAAGGGCAATACAACAAGCGCCAGTGCTGCCATAAGCTTAAAACCCATTTTTCTCATAATTGCTCCCCTTTATGCTGCGCCCCAAAAACAGTAAATGCTGACACGCCGCAAATTCTAATATTCGACAAATTCTGATATGCAACAAATTCTGATATGCAGCAAAATCTAATATGCCACAAATGTTAACACACTGGAAATTTTGATATGCCGCAAATACGGATATGAAGCATATTAATTTGCCGCCTGCTCTGCTGTCGGTTCTTCCTGTACTGCCGGTTTTCGAACCCGCGGCTTTCTAAGTGAAGTAACAGGCGAATCCGGCCATGCAAGCGCACGCTCACCTTGATCTGCTACTCGAATCCTTAAATATATTTTCCCATCTTCAATAAACTTTGTAATATAAATTCGTTTCCAAGCATAAAATTCAAACGGAGCGCACTCGATTTTCAGTTCACTTGTACAACCTTTTACTTCAAAATTAATTAATTTTTTGTCAATACGAACGGGCATTGTATAAATATATTTATTGTCCGTCGTATGTATAACTGTCGTATTGAATACTGCCGATTTATCGTCTTTTGTCACTTTAATCGCGGCAGGCGCCGGAATTGGAATATCCTTTACTTCCATCTTTATTTTCTCCTTTCGCACAAATCCCCATTATTTATAGTATATTCTGCCCTTCAAAGGTTGTCAATCTTTATTCTTCCACAAAATATCGCAAAAATTTGTGAATAAGCTGTGAATTTGTTATTACCTATTTATTTTTTTTATAAATTATGATAAATTAATTCAGTGGGTATTATATGCTGTGTGCATAAAATAAGAAAAACGAAAAGGAAGGATTGGAAAATGGCAAAAATTAAGACAAAAAATAAAGGTGAAGAAGCTTCTGAAATCAGCAAAAGCAAAGCAAAGCGCGAGGAACGCAAAAAGGAGGTCGCAAAGAGTCGGCGTCAAAAACGTACCGTTAAAATCGTCGGATACACCATTGCAGCAGCAATTTTACTAGTGATTGTATTTGCGATTGGCAAACAGATTTATCTGTCAGCAATCCGCACGACCTCCAGTGCAGACTACAGTGAAGGACTGACTGCGGATGGCAAAATTAACGGTGTAGATGCCGCTTCTGTGTTAAATCTTGTTGATTTTGAGAATATTTCCGTGCCTGCGGACGAAGTAAAGGCAACCGCAGAAGAAGTCGATAAAGAAATTGAATCCGTTTTAGAGCAGCACAAGGAATTAAGCACCGACGAAAGCCTTACCATTGCAGACGGTGACGTAGTCAATATTGACTATGTAGGCACTATTGACGGCGTAGAATTTGAAGGTGGCAACAGTAATGGTGCTGGATACGATTTGACAATCGGTTCTGGTTCTTTTATTGATGACTTTGAACAACAACTTATCGGACATAAGCCGGGCGAGGAGATTACTGTCGAAGCAACATTCCCGGAAGATTATGGTGATGAAGCGGTTGACGGCAAGGATGCCATCTTTGCAGTTACTATCCACGGCATTCAGAAAACGCCAGAACTTACTGATACATTTGTCGCTGAGAACCTTGCCGAAACCGAAGAAGTTTCTACTGCTGCAGAATATCGTGCTAAAATTGAGGACAAATTCTATAAGGAACATTTAGAAGATTTTTTAACAAATTACATTATAGAAAATTCTTCGGTTACCGCTTATCCGAAGGATTACTTAAAAGCAGTAAAGGCAGTTACAAAGCATGATGATGAAAATATGCTTTCCTACTACCAGCAGATGTTTGCTTCCTCCAATATGACTGCTTTTGAAAATTTATGGGATTTGCGCGACGATTCGATTTCGGACGAGCTAAAATATGAACTGGAACTAAATACCCGTGCAAAGGAAGCCACTAAAGAGCATCTTGTATATCAGGCAATTTTTGAAAAAGCTGGATTAACACTGGATATGGAAGCTCATTATGCGGAACTTACGGAAAGCAATGGCGAAGACTATGTAACCAATATGAAAGAAACCTATGGCGAGGGCTATATGGCACAGGGGCAAATCCGTGAGGCAGTCGTCGATTACCTCGTAGGTTTGTATCAGTAATCCCCTGCGCATTTATTCAAACTGTGCCCGATAGAGACGATAGTAAAATCCTTTCTGTGCCATAAGCGATTGATGCGTACCCTGTTCTACCACTTCACCGTGGTCAATTACAAGGATTACATCTGCGTTTTGAATTGTTGAAAGACGGTGAGCGATTACAAAGCAGGTCTTATGTTCCATTAATTTACGCATTGCCTGCTGTATCTGCTGTTCTGTCCGCGTATCAACATTAGAGGTTGCTTCGTCCAATATCAACATATGAGATTCTAACAGCATTGCACGCGCTATCGTTAAAAGCTGTTTCTGACCTTTGGAAATATTAGTGCCGTCATCTGTCAGTATGGATTCATATCCTTGCGGCAGACGTTGGATATAGGAATGAATTTTTGCTGCTTTAGCGGCGGCAATCACTTCCTCCAACGTCGCCGCATTTTTAGTTCCATCTGTTCTTCCATAGGCAATATTTTCAAAAATTGTCCCCTCAAACAGCCATGTATCCTGTAATACCATTGCATATGCTTTGCGCAGGCTTGTGCGCGTAATCGCATTAACAGGGTGGTTATCTACCGATATTATTCCACTGTCCACATCATAAAACCGCATTAAAAGGTTTATCAGCGTTGTTTTTCCCGCACCAGTCGGCCCTACAATCGCCACCAATCTGCCAGGCTGCGCGTGCAGCGTTAAATCCTTGATAATCTGCCTCTCCTTTGTATAGCCAAAATAAATATGATCCAATAAAACATCACCAGAAACCTGCATTAGCTCCTGCGCATTTTCGCTGTCTGGCGCTTCCGCCTGCTCGTCAATCATACGAAACACGCGCTCTGCTGCTGCCAATGCCGACTGTAATTCACTCATAATATTTGCCGCCTCATTAATCGGCCCTGAAAATTTTCTGGAATACAGAATAAAAGAGGAAATACTGCCGACGCTCATCTGACCAGCAAGAAATAACAGCGCACCGAACACACTCACCAACGTCAACGACAAATTGTTAATAAAATTTACCGCAGGCCCTACTACACTTCCATAATATTCCGCTCTATAATATGCATCCACTGCTTCTTTATTTTTCCTGTCAAATTTATAAATCGTATTTTCCTCTTGGTGGTACGCTTTGAGTGTTTTCTGTCCTGATACCATTTCCTCCACAAAACCATTTAGTTCACCGAGCCTGCAGGAACGCTGCCGAAACAGTGGACGTGTCTTTCCAGTTAAAAACTTTGTCAGCGCAATCGCAAGCGGCACTGTTACGCCAAAAATCAGTACAAGCCGCGGCGATATCACAAGCATCATGCCAAGTGCCCCAAAAACCGTTATCAACGTTGTAAAAATTTGCACTAAATCATTGGAAAGCGATGCATTTACAGTGTCAATATCATACGATATCCGACTGATAATATCTCCCGTTTGATTCAGGTCAAAATAGCTTACAGGTAGTTCCATTAAATGCGCAAACACATCCTTGCGCATCTGATACACCACTTTGCGGCTAATCGAAATCATTAATACGGCAAGCAGATACGATAAAACCGAAGAAATCAGATAAAACACCACCATCCAGCCTGCATAATAAAAAACCTGCCTAAAATTTACCCTGCCGGCTCCCGCTTCAATCGCATCTATTGCATATCCTGACAGCATCGGTCCAACAAGCGCCAATAGATTGCTTGCGATTGTCAATCCAAATGCAAGCAACAGTAAATATTTATATTGGATCATATAGCGTGCAAGACGCAGCATTGTCCCCTTGCGGTTTTTCGGCTTTCCCTCTGCACTTTGCTGTTTTGACATCCTTTTTGTCACTCCAATCCCTCCCCTTTATTACTATTACTCCAGCTATTAAAAATCGCACGCACAGCCTTGCTAATTTTCCGTATTTATCAGAATTTTTCTAAGAAATTGTTGCAATTTATAATCGCCTAAGTAATCGTACAGCATTGCTTTTATAATCGCCTAAGTAATCGTACAGCATTGTATTTATAATCGTCTAAGTAATCGTACAGCATTGCTTTTATAATCGCCTAAGTAATCGTACAGCATTGCTTTTATAATCGTCTAAGTAATCGTACAGCATTGCTTTTATAATCGAGTAATATACACCTGTCTTTCGCGATAGTGCTACGTTTTGTAATATACCGTATTCGCCACCGCGCCCTGCATTTGTGATACTTAGGAACTGTTAATAAATAACGCATCCATTTGACTTGTATCAATGTCCATCTGCGGCATCAGATAATCTTGACTTAGCCCGCTACGCCTGCAATTATCTTCTTTGTATCTGAACATTGATATGGCGTCAAATTAACAAGTTATTTTTTGACAATTCCTTAGGAACTGTTAATAAATTACTCATGACAATTACTTGTCTAAATGCCCATCTGCGGCGTCAAATAATCTTGACATAAGGCATTGCTCTTTATGCCTTTGCCTCCTATGCCAGCGATTTTCTTCTAATTACAAAGTAATTTGCATAGGAACATTTATACGGCGTACTTGTCACAAGTAATTTCTGAACAGTTCCTTAGATATTACATTTCCTGCATCTGTGATTTTCTAATTTCCCGATAAACCGCACACGTTTCCAGAAGTGTTTCATGTGTTCCATAGCTGATTATGCGACCTTCCTCAAGCACCATAACTGCATCTGCATGCATAATCGAACTAATGCGCTGCGCAATAATAATCTTGGTAGAATCTGTAAAATATTGTGTTAGCTCATGGCGCAGGGCAGCATCCGTTTTGTAGTCAAGCGCACTTGACGCATCATCCAGCACTAAAATATCTGGTTTCGCCGCTAGTGCCCGCGCTATCAATATCCGCTGTTTCTGCCCGCCGCTTAAATTAGCACCGCGGATATAAATAAGATTTTCATACCCACGCCCCTCCTCCTCGACAAACTCCTGTGCCTTTGCGTGCACAACCGCCTCCTGTACAGCTTCTTCTGAAAGTGTCCGTCCCATGCGCACATTCTCCGCAATAGATTCCTCAAAAATTGTATCATTCTGAAATACAACACCAAACTTCTGCCGTAATGTTTCTATTGGAATCGCTCGGATATTTTCACCATCGATATAAATATTTCCGTGATCGGTATCATAAAAGCGCATTAATAATGCCGCAATCGTACTTTTTCCAGCACCCGTTGCGCCGATAATCCCAAGTGTTTCCCCTTTTTGCAAGGAAAAACTAATGTCTTCTAAATTGGGTTCTGTTTTATTATAGGAAAAGGTTACATGATCGAAGCAGATATATGCGCTGTCCTCTGCCAGCCTTTCACAAACTTGTAAAAGTAGATCCTCTGGCACATCCATTACCTGTGCAATGCGGTTTGCAGATGCGACTGCCTTGGAAATAATTACAAACATTTTAGAGATATTTATCATTGCATTTAGAATAATCGTAAAATATGTAAGAAATGCAAGAATTTTACCAACTTCGGAATAACCTTTATCCACACGATAAGCACCGACCATAACAACAAACACCAGACCAAGGTTTAAAAACATATTCATGCTAGGATTTACCACCGCCATTGTAACATTTGCTTTTTTTCGTGATTCACGACTTCCTGATTGATTTTGTCATACTTTTCTTTCTCGTAATCCATTTTAGACAGCGCCTTGATTACACGGATTCCTGCAATATCCTCCCGCAGCAAGCGCACAAAACGATCAACAGACACCTGCAAGGCTGTGTACATGGGTATACTTTTCTTAGAAAAATAATAGGTGACAAAAATAATCGCCGGCATTACTGAAAGCAGCACCAGCGTCAGCACAGGATCAAGCGTTAGTGTAACTACAACGCCGCCAATAACCAAAATCGGTGCACGCACGCCAATGCGTTGTATCCTGCCAAGCATTTGATGTACATTATAGGTATCTGTTGTAAGTCTTGCAATCAGTGAAGGTTTGGTAAGACTATCTGTCTGCGCATTTGACAACCCCATAATCCGCGCAAACAAATCATGCCGCAGCGTTTCTGTCACATCGCTTGCCACTTTTGATGCCATACGGTTTGCTAGTACGCTTAACACAAGCGCTAAAACAGAACACACCAACATTGCCAGACCCCAAAAATAAATCCTGTCCCGTTTCTGCTGCGGAATTATGGTGTCAATCATATATGCCAAAATCCAAGGCAGCCACAAATCCAAAATCGTACCGATAAACTTAATGAAAAAGCCAATCGTCATCCGCCCATAATAAGGTTTTAGGTAAACTGACAGCACTTTTTTCATAATTTTAATATTCCTTTTTCCTAATTTTCATTACCAATCCAATGCAAATGCTGCAAAAGCATCTTTTTTCTCCAAATGTTCCTCCTGATAACGCAAAAGATACGCTTTGGCCTCTGCGCCGACCTTTGCCATATCTGCTAAAAGCGCATCAAAATTTTCATTGTTGATGCAGCCGGCTTCCGCAAAAATTTTGTAATACGCCAATGCTTCGCTATGTTCCTCAATAATAATATCCCATGCTTCCGGCTCCGCAGTTCCCTTTGTATGACTGCGTAGGTACTGTTTCAATTCCTCCTGTGCCATCTGCGACAATTTATAGGGATGCAGCAAGCGGAAATACACTATTCGCAGTTTCATTTTGCGCTTTTCCACAGGATATGATTTAATATCGTAATCCTTTCCCTCATAATCCTCCTCGCCACACGTCCACAGTTCTTCAAAACCATCAAGGTCATCCAGCCGCACAAGCCCCAAAAGCTTTTCATCCCACCGTTTCACCCAAGCATCACTGCCGATCTCCTGCGGATCGAACAAAAAATAATCGTGCAATACCGTCACTGCCATTGCCATCATCCGTCCTAAACCAAGCTTTCTGTTCTCTTCGAGATTGTCTTTGCCAAAAAATATCTCCTTCAATCGCTTGCAGCCAAGGAAAAGCTCCTTTCCGCGCACAGGAACTACAGCAGGCAGTATAATTGTCCGCAGCGACTCCGCATGTGCAAATGCCCAATCACCGATTTCTTCTACCGATTCAGGGAGTTGAATTTCCTTTAGCGTTTTGCAGCTTAGAAACGCTTTCCGCTCAATCCCTGTAACTGGCATTGCGTCGATAATATCCGGAACTGTGATATTCTCTGCCATGCCACGGTAGCGCTTAATAGAAATTTTATTATGATTTACAGTATATACAAAAGTCCCCTGCTCGGTTGCTAATGTATGTTCTGTGTTATTTTGCTCTTTATTCATTCGATTCCTCATTTCTTTCATAATAATGCTATTTTTCGTTATAACAGTTCCTGCTTAGTATACTATTCGCAGCTTCCAGCCTCTTATAGTAGAAAATCTTAATATTCGTTAGTATATCCTTAGTTACAGTTCCATTTAGGACTTTGCACTATACTGCAAAGTCCGTAAGAACACGTAGAGGTTGAGATGCATCAAGCCACCACGAAGTGATTTGCATGGCTTGATGCATTACAATTTATACTGCTTAACCGTTAAAATTTCCGAATAACCTGACTACATAACGCCAGCCATATACGTTTTACCAGTGCAGTACGGTAAATCCTGGCGTTATGTAGTATAGCAAAGCTGAATTGTAACTATCCTTATATTATCATGCTGAAAATGTATTTTCAATACAGGAAATTTGCAATAAAATGATTTTAAAAATAATTTCGGGAACTTTTTTGAATTCTTATTTCTCTAATAATTGAAATCCAAAGAGGAAAGGAGATGAAATATATCGAGGGTTATCCGATTCAGGAAACTGCCAAAATTATACGCATTCCAACTGGAACTGTCAAGAGCCGCCTAAGCCGCGCACGTAAAGCCCTTCGCTGTATTATGGAAAGCAAACATTATTATACTAGACTGACGCTATGCACACAACTATGCAAAAAAATTACCACTTTGTAGCATGAAACCGATGCAACTGTACGGCAAATCCTTTGCCGTGCAGTATACATACGGAAACTTGCGCAGAGAAAATATGCCATAAAAGCAATGCACAGGTCACGTGACGAGTTGTGAAGATAAATCTTCCCATCCCACTCCCTCGCAACTATCCCACAAAACACTTCCTCTACAACGCCAGCCGCTCAATCTCCTGCAGAATATCATCCTGCCGCTCACCCAGCATTAAATCTTCATTATGCCGCTGGTAATCGGCACTGCCATACGTTCCGATAAAGCGCGCGCTGTAAGTGTTAACTGTAAGTTCTGTGACCAGTACGGTCATTTCATTTCCGTCCATAAATGCCACTTCACTAAACGCAAATACATTGTGCAGACGGGACTGAATTTTCTCGTTTTCTGCCCTCATTGCGGCAACCTCCTTGTCAAAAGCTGCCTTTAACAAAGCAAATGCACTGGTGTCTTCCTTATTTTTATCGTTTTCTCCTAAAGAACTGCTATTTGCCGGTTCTCCGTTTCCTTCCAGACGAAGCTGTTTTTCCCTTGCTTCAAGAAATTGCACAATGGTACGGCTTTTGCGTTTTTCCTCTGTAGACAGCGTGCCTGCCATTGCCATAGACTCCAATAATTGATTGCGCGCCTCTATCTGCTGATGTATAAGTGTTAATACATCTTTCCCAGTTTTCTCAGCAGCAGTCCGCATAGCCTTAAGAATGCGCATTAACTCGGATAGATAATCTGCTGTATCCAAATTTTCCTTCATTTCGCTTTCTAACTTATCTAACACCATGCCAAGCAGCGAAAGGCGTTCATCAAACTTCGCAATGCGTGCACGTTCCACAACCTGCGCGGAATTGGTGCCGTCCAGAATTTCTTCCACTTTATAGTCCTTTTTATACTTATTATACAATTCATAATAAGCTGTAAATTCCTTGACAATTTTCTCATTATGGAGGTATTGAGCAACCAGTGTTTCATCAACGGGCAGATTTTCCTCCTCACACAGCAAAATCGTTGCCGATAAATCCTCCCAGCCACGCGCTGTCACATAGGATTTGCCGCCGACATTCATTTCTACACGGTAAAAATCACTTTTTTTCATATCAAGATACGTTGTGACTGCATTGTGAATACCCTGTTTTGCGGCATATTCTTTCCACGTCGCATAATCTGCCTCGACTTCAACCAGCTTCATTCGATCCATTGTCACGACATCAAACTCACGCACAGACTTATTGTATTCCGGTGGGTTTCCAGCAGTAACAATTACCCACCCTTCCGGCACCTTATGCCTGCCAAAAACCTTATACTGCAAAAACTGCAGCATAGACGGCGCAAGGGTCTCCGATACACAGTTAATCTCATCAAGGAATAGAATCCCCTCCTCAATTCCAGAATGCTCCATTACTTCATAAATGGATGCAATAATTTCGCTCATCGTATACTCGGAAATATCAAATTCCATGCCTTTATAATTTTTATGCGTAATAAACGGCAGTCCCAATGCAGACTGTCTTGTATGATGCGTCATTGAATAAGACACCAGTGCAATGCCCAATTCCTGTGCTATTTGCTCCATAATTGCCGTTTTGCCAATTCCCGGCGACCCTAACAGAAAAATTGGACGCTGCCGCACTACCGGAATGCGGTAATCGCCAAATTCATCCTTTTTTAAATATAAATGAACGGAATTTTTAATATGCTCCTTTGCCTGTTTAATATTCATTTTTATACCCCCTGCACATCAAAGTTTAAACGTTTTCTTTCAAGAAACTACATCCTCCTTGTCTTCCGCCGGAAGCACAAGTTTCATTGCCCACGGCGGAATCTGCGGCTTGTCGTAATCATCCTCCAAAAACACAAACGCCGTATCATAATTATATGGCGGCTTTTTTTCTGGAAAAACCCCATAACCGTCCGTAAAATAAATTAATCCCTTTAAATTTTCAAACACACCGTTTTCAATTGCGTTGTTAACATAGGCAAATGCTGGACGGAAATCGGTAGAGCCAAATCCCTCCAACTGTCCCTCTTTCATAAAAGCCTCAAATTCTTCATCATTTGTAATTTTTGTATCACGCCGCACCTGCGAATCACACTGAATAATGTGAATATTGACCTTGCGAAAAAAGTTTTCACTACTCTTTAAAATATTGTACGTTTTATTGAGAAACGCCTGCACCACCTTTCCACGGCACGAAGCAGAAGTATCTAACACTACAACAAACTCCTTAATCTTATTGACATCCTTATATTCAAGCGGTTCTACCAACGGAAGATTTCCATATAAATTCAATCCATAAGTATAGTACACATAGTCAAATTCATCATTATTAATCTGCATATCTTCTCCTGATACACTAAATCGGCGCAGAAAATCATCATAGTTATATTCCTCTTTTGTCGCTTCCTCCAAATTCTGCAAAATACTTCTGTCATCTGATTTGTCCTGCGAAAATGCCTTTAATTCTGCCTTAATGCGCTCACTGATTTTTTTAAACTGCGCTTGTGTTAACTCCAGCGTTTCCGGCTCCGCGCGCAGCCAGCTTTCATGATTGTCGCGCCGAAACAAATTTCCAAGCTCCAATAACTCATCTGGCTCCGGATAATTCTCCTTCATTCTTTTATAAATTCGTTCAGCCGTCAGCACGCCGGAAGATTTATTCACAGACGCCCCGCTCTCTGTATCACCTTTTTGCCCGTCTGTCATCATTTCCTGTGAAAACTGATTAAAGTTTCCCGCTTCATTCCTTATAGGCATACGAATTTTCTTCTCCCAGATCGCAATCTGTCGTCTGCGCTCGTCATCACCAATCGTTTCAAAACCAGAAATTCCAAGCCCCAATATTGCATTTTCGACCGCTATATCTGCCGCTACATTCCACAAATCCTGCTCCACGCGTTGATAACGGTACGTATGATTAAAAATGCAGTGAAATAAAATATGCAGATGCATCCTAATAATATTATTTGGATTCATTTGATATTGATGCAGCACATACGCAGGTTCATAATAAATCACAATCCCTTGCTGCCCTGCCGACTCGAAACACACACCGCCAATGCCGAAACGCGGCTGCACCGCAATCCCTGCAAGCGCCACATCCAGAAACCGCAGATTTACCAAAAGCTTATCCCGTGAAAGCTTCCATATTTTTGCTGCAATTTCCTCTGCTTTTTGCTGTTTTTCTGACATTTGTGTCATAAAGTTTCCCCCGATTTTACAAATATTTATGCTCACAAACGATTAGATTTTCCTTTCTGCACAACACATATTGCCCGCTTATACAATACAGGCTGTGCAGAAATTGGAAAATCTTAACGCTTGTTAGTATATGTGAACACTATTTCTCGCACAGGCTTTCTATACTAAAGGGCTGTCGCAATAAGGAACTGTAGAAAAATAAGTGACACATCTTGCTTGTCTATTTCTCCAATCTTGCAGGAGAAAAAGCCTCGCAGTAGCCCGCTACGCCTACGTTTTTTCTCCTACAATCTTGAAGAAATATCCTGCGCAATCTGAGCACTTATTTTCCTACAATTCCTAATCTTTGATTATACAAGATATAGTATAAATCCTAACACGTTGTTAGACTATCTTGTATTCGTTCGGCTCAATGCAACAGACTCGTGCAGTATATCTATAAATTCACAATCTCTCCGCCACAAGCCGCTTCCATAATTGCCTGCACATCCGCCCCCTCCATATCCAATCCTTGTGCGCTGACAAAATGCGTATTTTGAATACCATACAGCCGGCATAACGCATTGACATACTCAAAACCGAAATTACAGTCACCGATGACTCCGCCGCTTGTCGTAACATAGTACATATCCTGTGCCTGACACAACCCTATCGGTATGCCGTCATCTGCATAAGCAAATGTTATCCCCTCTACACTCGCCGCCTCAAAAAAAATTTTCAGCATAGAAGGAAATGACATATTCCAATAAGGCGCTGCTATCACAAGCATATCTGCCTGCGCCACCGCATTCGCATAATCGAACATCGTATCATGAAACTGCCCATGTACTAATAATTCTTCCCTTCTTTCAAGTCTTTCATAATTCAATGGCAAAAGACTTTCTGTTGAAAGCCGAATTTCTTCTATTTGAAACGCTAAGTCCTTGCTGTTTGCTTCCCGAATCCGCTCCAAAAGCTGCTCCGCCAGCACCAAAGTCCTGGAATCCTTGCCGCGCACACACGCATTTACAAAAAGTAACGTTGGCATTTTATGTTTTCATCCCCCAATCCTGCTGTTTAAAAAGCCTTTGTTTATGTTATACTGCACGGCAAAAAGATTTGTCGTGCAGTTGCGCCAGCCGCACGCCGCTAAGCGGCAATTTTCCTTTGTGTGGCTGTGTGCATATTGTTATTTGTGCAATACTGTATTAGGAACTACAGCCGCCATTTGAAAATATGCCTGTTCTGAGGGATGAAGGTGATCCCCACTGTCAAAGCCTTTGGCAAACGCCGCCGGATTTTCACGGTCACGCAGCGCCTTATCAAAATCAATGCATCCCGCAATTTCTGTAGTTGTTCGTATCCAATCGTTTACTGTATTTCTCAATTCATCCCGAAACGGTTCATAAGTACGCCAGCCATAGATTGGCAGAAGCGTTCCCATATAGACAGTAAGCCCAAACTCTTTTGCCCAAGAAATATAGCGTTTCAAACCTTGAATCAATTCTTCCGCCGTCGGCAAATCACTCCATGGACGGAACGGATTTACCTCGACACCTACCGGATGTATAATATCATTGATACCATGTTGTATTATCACGGATTCTGCTCCCGTTACTTTTGCCTCACGCGGAAAGCGAATATCCCCCTTTAATCCATAAGAGTCGTATGTAATATTTTCATACTGCCGCAGAATTCTTGTCCCGCTTGCAGCGCGCCGCACAATTGCAGTATGTTCTATATTTTCCGCAAACAACCGCAGTGACAAATAATCCGGCCATGCCTGCGAGGTAATGGAATCGCCGTAGCAGATTACGGCACGATTCGTGTCCGAAGTATAAATTTCCACATTGCTTAGAAAATAAAACCAATTTGTATTCCTAGTGTAATCTAGTGGCAGTTTTGCGCTTTCTGCGTAATCTCCCACACAATAAAAACCCTTTGACAGCGGCCCTGTGATGAAAACAGCAGAACGCATTAAAGTAAAATCTCCAAAATATAAACTGACACTGATGTCATCTCCTCTTGTTACCGCAAAGGTGATTTCATCACTGATTACAGCCTCACCAGCCGGAAGAACAACACTTTCTTTTCCATCAAATGTCACCGCCACGCTGCTGCCCTCTACAACTGCACGTCCCCCATTTTCCTTTGTCTTTGCCACAAAAACGCGTGTCACACGCACTGCCTCCGTACCGCAAAAGTTATCCAATGTTATCTTTAATTTCGTACCATCAAACATGGGGCGGATGGGATAGCGAAGCGTTAAGTCCTTTGCATAATTTTCCGGACGCCTGTCCGCTATTGAGATTGCATTTCCCCATGTTGTAATGTATTTTTGATGATTTACATTCGTATCCATAACAAAAACTCCTTGTATCTATTATGCCAGCCCAATGCAGGCGCTTGTATTTTTAACCTTTTATCAGTATACCACAGAAATGGAAAATATTAGAACAGGTTTTAGCTTTTTCTTAAAAAAATTATAAAATTGTATGTAAATCATCTTTGTCATTTGCGATCCGATTATCCAGGATATCAAAGCACATCCTCCTTATTCCTGCGGCGCTTCCAAGCAGCAACTGCACCAATACCCAAAACTGCAATCAGTACGGGAATCACGACCAGCACTATAACATATGGCGTTGTAATCAGCGTATCCTCCTCAAAAAATATTGTAACTGGCTGCTTCCCTACTTGTGCCCATTTACTTGTTGTCACCATAAAATTTGACGGTGCAATCTCTGAATTTTTTGTTCCTCTCAGTTCATTCCCTGCAGCGTCACTTGCATAAAATAAAAGCGATAATTCAGACTCTTGTTCGGGTATGGTAAATGTTGCAACTTCTCCCTGCTCCTTTACAAGGGCACAGTAATCCCATTTTTCTAACTGCTTGCCCTCTTTATTTACAAGAATAAATTCTGCTTCTTTTAGATGAAAGTTATCCGTAACCATTACATGAAACGCTTGTGACGCCCCGCCATATACTTTTCCGGTTTCAAGACCTTCAATTACAACCCTAGGCGGCGTATCGTCAATTACAAACTGAATATCCTCTCCATTTAACTCCAGCGAATTATTAACCTCATTTCCGGCTTTATCCTTGGAATAGAAGCCGATTCGGTAAATGCCCTCCTTCTGAAAATTTTCCTTACCAATTTTATATTTATAGGTATATCCTAATTGTTCCGATCCGCTTTCTTCTTTTGTAAATACCACTTTATCCGTAATCATCTGCCCATTTCTTGATAAATACATATGAAAATCTTCAATCTTATCCACATTCATCTCGATAATTTCCATATCTGCAAGTTCATTATAAGTATTGTAATACTTATCCATTACACTGGAAAATCTTGACATATCATAAGTTGAACCGCGGCGGTTTAGCGAAAAACGGAGTGTCTGGGTTTGCTGGTTGCCTGCCAAATCAGAACTTGTCACCGTTAAATAATAAACATCATCTTCCTTTTCTGAAATATCTGTTAATTGATATGTAAATTCTGTACAATTGTTGTAAATGGTTTCCTCTTGATTTTGATGGTTGGATATTTTTACTGTACCTGCGGTTACTTCCTTTGCAACTGTCACAGATTTGCCTGTTCCTGTCGTAACTGCAATCACTGTGCTGTCTGCCGCAAGGTTCGCATCCTGTACCGAAATTATCGGAAGAAGATCTCCGGCATTTGCTGAACCATCCACAACACCTGCAATTTTGATTTCTGGTAGTTGTGTATCAATTATAAACGCAGGCGACAGCGTACTTTCCGCACGATTTCCAGCAAGATCTGTATATTCTACTCCAATCTGATGCTGACCTTCCTTTTCAAAGTACACCTGTATAGTATGTTGATCCTCGTTATGCGTCCATGCCCCCATACCCGAATAGCCGTCTGCCTTCAAATGTAATCCATCCGCAGAAAAGTTTTGCTCTGTAATTGTTATTTTAGCTGTAACCTTTGTATTAAAATATCCTTCTTTCCCTAACTTGGTATTTGCTTCATTGAATACAATTGCTGTTTTTGGAGGCGTTTTGTCAATGGTAAACGACTCTGCTTTCACTTCGTCCGCTGTATTGTCTGCTAAATCCTTACATGTTACAGACATTGTATATGCACCGTCCTCCTGAAATACCACCGTTGCATAATGATCAATACCATCATTTTTCCACTCCGATAATGGTATGGTAAATTTCTCACCATCCTTTGTAATCCGAACATCCACTTCCTTTGGATCAAAATTCAGCTCTTTAATCGTAATTTGTGCCGTTCTGTCCGTCCGAAAATAAGACGTATTTCTCTCCTTTTTATTATTTTTATCGAAAGAAATTGCAATTTCCGGCTTTGTCACATCAATTTTCAGCTTTTTTGTTGTAACTGTACTGTTCTCAGCACGGTCTAACGCTGTCACTTGAATATACGCTTCATTGCTTTCATACGCTGCAGCGTCTATCTGCTCCACAACTGCAAAACCAGAGGCTTCAATTAATTCCGCTTCGGTTGGCTGTTCCTTAGCAAAAGAAAACAATTCTTTTTGTGCTGCCTTGTCATTTCCTTTGGCGCCGACAATACTTTCCACTTTCTTTAAACCTGCACAGTTTTGTGCATCTGGCGAATCCTTCACCTGAATTTTTACAGAAATATCTTTATTAAAAAAACCATTTTTGTTTGCGCCCTCCGGCTCTAAAATCAACTCCGCAGTGCCGTCGCCTGCTGGTGCTTGGTTATCTACAACCACCCCCTGTGTCCAACCCTCTGTGGTATTTCCTGCCGCGTCCTCCGCAATGATATAGAGAAAACACCGATTGCCAGATTCTATGCGAAAGTGGCTGCCCTCCTCGAAACCTTCACGCTTATTCCAATCGCCAATATTTTTTGCCTTTCGGATTTGAAGAGAACCTTTTCCACTGATTCCATATGCTGCATCTGCGCTTCCTTCCACTGCATTTTGAAAAATATGCTGATAGCAGATGTCTTCTGCACTATCGACCGCCATATTCCAATCTGCTATTTTTACCGATAAATCCGTTGGTTCATGACAGTCAATTTTATAAAGTTTCGTTTCTTTCTGCGACTGATTTCCTGCCATATCACTAATCCAGTATTCCAATGTATAGAGTCCATCTTTTATCTCACCTGCTGTCACACTATCCTGAAAATAAATACTTTTTGCACTTAAATCATCACTTTTTACCTGAAACTGCCCGTTTTGATAATCGTTGCTGGAGCGCACACCAATGACTGCCTGCGTGTCATGCGCCAAAATGGTTACGCCGCCGCTCTCATCTTTTATAGATAAATTATAATGTATTGTTATCGGTGCTTGATATTCTCCAGTTATGACACCACTGTCATAATCCGGATATTGGAATGAAATTACAGGAACACCAGACTGCTTGTTATACCACTCATTTTTCCGGCTTCCGGCTCCGGTTTCCACAGGTTCTTTCTTTGCTGCTAAGGTCTGCTGAAGCAAAATGCGTTCCTTTTGCACTTGCTTAGAAACCACACCACTTTTGGATATCGCGCGAAAATAGTAATAGCCATTTCTATTTGCCGGCTGTCCTATACCAATATAATAATTTCCGATATTTTCTGCATCAATTGGCACTGCCTCCCATGCAAGCTGCTTATTTTTTGGTTTTTTCATAGCCTCGCCAATAGGTTCATACGCCGTTTCCATTTGATATACGCCGGCAAAAGGGCAGCCCTTACCCGTATAAGAAATCTGATACTGCACGCCGTTTCTTGTCCACTTTTCTGTTGCGCCAGAATAGGGTATACCCTCGGAAAATCCTGCAACTGTAATATCTGGTGCTTTACTGTCAACAATTATCTGATACCATTTATCTTTTTCGTTGACAAGGCACTTTGTACTGCTGATATTTCCTGCATAATCCACCGCTCTTACCGCAATTGCACGATAAACACCATCTGAAAGTACAATGCGAAACGCAAATTCTTCGCCATTTGATGTGATCTTTGCTTCCTGCCAGTTTTGATCTTGTTGGGGTAACTGAAAATCTGTTGTATACTCAATTTTTTGAACTCCGCTTCCCTTATCTTCATAGCTTCCTGTCAAAACAAAATCTTTCGCATAATACCGCTCTGTTTCCGTTCTTGTAGGCGCAAAATCATTTCTATCAAAATCAAATGTTTTTAACTGCGGTGCTTCTAAATCAATTCCTACTGTAAATTTCCTTGTACCGCCTGCCATTAGCTTCGTGCTGGCGTTGCGCTTTGTATGCTCTGCCCAAAAACGGTATTCCTGCTTGCTTTGGCTGGTTTTTAAATGCACTCTTTTTCCCCTTGGCATATTTTCTTTATTTGTGACAATCATGTCATAATATTGTGCGCCGGAATCGCTTAACGATACCTCTATTGTGTTGTTAATCCAGCCATTATGTGCCTTTAGATAGTCCAGCCATTTTTCAAACCCGCTGCTGTTTTGGGTCTGCTCAAAAGTCATTTGTTCTGTACCTGACTTGGAATAGAGTTTTATCACAAAATCTTCATCGTAAAGCGCACTGTTTTCTACTGCAATATCTATTATTTCGGAATCCGCATGATACACTTTGCTTCCTGACGCTGATACTTCTATTTTTGTGCTGCCTACACCTGTTACTTGAAAGGGAATTGCATTATTTTCCGGTGAAAAGGAAGATGTGCTGTCGTTAATAATATTGATAACGTTCGTGTTATTATTTGCTATGTGATAGATTATTTTATCCTTTTCTTCTGCGGCGATCTCCTGATATGGCAAGGATTTCTGGGCAGTATCTGCTTCGCTGCTTTTCTCATAGATATCTACAGTGAATTTTGTCCGATCGCTTTTCCCAAAATATGTACGATAATCCAATGGTAGTTCTCGGTTAACGGAAAGGTTGAGTTTAGCTTCCCGCGCCAATAATTTTAATTTCCCAGTGATTTCGCTGCTGCTGTATGGTGCAAATGTATTTTGGGAAGAATCTTCTTGATATGTAAATACTGCGCGTATTGTGTAATTGCAGTCTGCTTCCAATTTAGGGAAGTTACTGTTGGTAACTGGCAGGAAATACTGATTTATCCCATTTTTATCTTTTTCGCAAATCAAATCTGCAGCATTTACTACAATTTCACCAGGTGGCTGCGCAACAGATAAATCACTGCCTTCCGTTTGCTGGGGAGGGAGCTTCATAGGTGATGATTTGTCTTGTTCTTCCTGTTGCATTATTGGCTGGATATAGAAGTGAATACGTCCCTTCGCATTGCTTTCTGCGGGATTATCTGTTTCTTCTGTTTCGTTGCATAATAAAGGTTTATCTAATTGATTCTCTTTGCCCATTATTAGCAGTTCATCTGTTAAATCCTTTCCGTTTGCAGTTAATTTAATTTGAATAGGGAGTAATTCAAATATTTTTATCTGCTGCGGCAGAACCATTTGCAGACTGGTTTCAATTGGATAAATTTTAATTTTAAGTTTTACTGCTTCTGACGCTGCGCAAAACGGCGTTGCTTTCAAACGAATACTCACGACTGCTTCCCCACCATCAGGCTTATTTATGCCTATAACCTTTATATAATCCCGCTTTATATCAGAATTTTGATGCATTTGGCTGCTTTCTGGATTATTGCTTTCGTTTTTCTCGCTTTTGCCTTCTTTACTTTCACTTTCGTTTTTCTCACTTTTGCCTTCTTCACTTTCGTTTTTCTCACTTTTGCCTTCTTCACTTTCGTTTTTCTCGCTTTTGCCTTCTTCACTTTCGTTTTTCTCGCTTTTGCCTTCTTCACTTTCACTTTCGTTTTTCTCACTTTTGCCTTCTTTTTTTTCGCTTTCGTCTTTCTCATTTATATCTTCTTCACTTTCGTCGTTCTCGCTTTTACCTTCTTTGCTTTCTCTCTCGTCTTTCTCGTTTTTACGCTCTTCGCTTTCATCCTCGTCTTTCTCATTTTTATCTTCTTCGCTTTCGTCTTCTATAGACGGACTTTCGTCTATATTATCTTCCCAACTTTCCTGCTCATTATCTGGTACATATGAATGATTATAAACGACTGCCTGAACAGCTTCTTCTCCTTCCTCCACCACAATCTCATAATTTCTCGGATAGCATGGGGATAACGTACTATTATTGTTTTCACCGTTGACAAACATTGTATCCAGATATAATATATCATCGTAATACATTTCTATTTCCGATTGTTTTAACTCCAATATCTGCTGTTGCTGCGGTACTGTATATTTTATTTCTGCTATTGTAACACGCTCGCCAGAGCTGCCTGTACATTCAATTACAATACAATAATCTCCTGCCTGCGAAAAACCTGTGCGAATTGTCCCACTATTTTTAATTCCTTTACCACAGCAAAATGCCTTATCTGATTCTAGGCAGACCTCCCCATCCTCGGTTACTTTATAAACACTATAAAATAAGTTTACTTCTTCTGTTCCGCCAAGATCAGTGCTGCGTTTTATATAGATTTTAGGGGATACTTTATAACAATATTCTCCATAATATTGCCCAAATACGCCTTTCCCTTTCCAAATTACGATATCCTTTGCTGTTATTTCGCCAGAATCTATGGAGGGGGCAATTTCTGATTCAGATTCTGCTTCTTCCGATTCTGATCCGGTGTTTTCCGACTCGTCCGTTTCTGCAGAATTTGCTTCTGTCGAAACCTCTGTTTTCGTATCTGCATTTATTGTTTCTTCCGTTTCGGTTTCTTGGGGTTGAAACTCTGTATCTTTTGTTTCTTCGGTTTCTTTGGGTTGGAAATCTGTAGTTTTTGTTTCTTCCGTTTCGGTTTCCTTGGGTTGGAAATCTGTAGTTTTTGTTTCTTCCGTTTCGATTACCTCGGATTGGAGAACTGTAGTTTTTGTTTCTTCCGTTTCGCTTTCCTTGGGTTGGAAATCTGTAGTTTTTGTTTCTTCCGTTTCGATTACCTCGGATTGGAGAACTGTAGTTTTTGTT
>VSNQ01000010.1:0-7301 GCA_009774395.1 Lachnospiraceae bacterium | reverse complement strand
TCTTCCGTTTCGGTTTCCTTGGGTTGGAAATCTGTAGTCTTTGTTTCTTCCGTTTCGGTTTCTTTGGGTTGGAAATCTGTAGTTTTTGTTTCTTCCATTTCGGTTTCTTTGGGCTGCACATCTGTAGTTTTTGTTTCTTCCGTTTCGATTACCTCGGATTGGAGAACTGTAGTTTTTGTTCCTCCCGTTTCGGTTTCCTTGAATTCCGTTTCTATTTCCGCTGATTGGAAATCTTTATTTTTCGTTTCTTCCATTTCGGGTTTCTCGGGTTTGGAAGCTTTATTTTTCATTTCCTTCGTTTCTGTTACCTCAGTTTGGAAATCTTTGTGTTTCATTTCTTTCGCTTCTATTTCCTTGGGTTGAAAATCTGTAGTTTTTGCTTCTGGTTCTTTTGTTTTAGATGCGATAGAAATAGACGCCCTTACGCCATTTATCGGCATGGACGCCAAAAAACTTACTGTCAATAAACAGACAAGTATTCTTTTTGCCAGACTTTTGTTTCTTAATTTCCTATTCTTTTTTCTCATTATACTTTTTACCTCATATGTTTTATATTTAAGAGCCTTTTATATACAACTCATAGTAAAAGCTTATCCAAATGTGTATATAAACGATTCTCAAACCTGCGTATTTATTTGTTACGTACACAAGCCTTTTGTTAGCATATATGAAAAAGCATAGGACATCAATAGGAATTTAGTACCAATGATATTTAACGATTACAGTTTAGCCCTCAAAATCTATAAAAACAGCTTTTTTAAATTTCGACCTTATTTTCCCAAAAATAACCAATTCCATAAACAGTTTTAATATAATCTGCTGCCTTTAATTTTTCACGAAGCAAGCGTACCATACCATCTAAAACAAATTCATCCAATTCTTGGTGCGTGTCCAGTTTCATACGGGACAACAACGCATTTCGCCTTAATACAACGCCTTTATTTTCCACCAAGATACGCAGAAGCGCCTGTTCGACTTCGCTAAGATCTACCGGCTCTCCCATTCGGCTGAATTTCATATTATCAAAATCAAACACATACCCATTTATCAAAATAGTACGTTCGCTGCTGTCCTCTCCAAATGCAGTTCCTATTGCCTCAAAACGTCTACTCCGTTCAAGATGTGACTCCAGCCGCTTTTTGCGAATCTGTGTTCCTACTCGCGCTTTTAACGCCGTAATATTAAAGGGCTTCATCAAACAATCGTCAGCACCCATACGCATTATTATATCAATACTTTGTTGGTCATCATTCGGTGCCAACACCACTACGCTTATCTGCGAATTTTTTTTAAGATCCTGTAAAAATGCTACACCGTTTTCTCCATGGACTATCGCCTCCATGATAATTACATGAAATTGTTCACTCTGCAACAAATCTCTTGCCGCGCCGATTGTGCTGCAGCTTGTTACAAGTGTTTCCCTATCCATAAATGCCATGCACAGCCTTTCTGACAGAGCTAAATTATCTTCTATAATTAGTATCTTGTTCATTACCGTCCTCCATTTCTGCCATAAAGAATTCCTGCTTATATAGCACAAAAATTCCCTCTTTATATGCTATGCTTTTTACAGATTTTTGTCAATATTTAGTAAATTCCTCTACAAGATTCACCGTTAGAAACTGTTCAGAAATTACTTGTGACAAGAACGCCGCATAAATGTTCAGCTGCAAATAAGAAAATTGCAGACATAGCGGGTTATCTGGAATGGGACGAATCATTTATCAGCAGAGTTCTTACAGATGGATTTGAGAGAATGAAAACGCAATATATTGGTGGAAAAACAATAGGATAGAAACTCCTATTTATTCCGTCGACTGTTATGGGCATGGCAAGAGCCTGCATAATGCAACGCAGTACAACATTGAGGACATTAGCAAGGTCTTGGGATAAAGGGCAAAAGCTAACAGGATATATGTACCGTTCGGGAGAAAATCACCCGAAATCAAAGCTGTAGTTGAATGTTCTGGTTTTAACGCCTCATCCGATATATTTGAACCAGAAGGGAAAAAACTGGCAGGAAATAGCATTTATATTATAATGCCCTTTGTAAAACTGTATGAGCAGCTAAAATATGGCAATTATGCTTCAAATACTGTTATGGATGGTTTTTTAGCCTCAAAAGCACCTGTGTTAATCGTGCATAGTGCCGATGACAATGTTGTTTCAACCAAATATGGTTACGATATCTATTACAAAAAATAAAAGAATGATCCACGATTTCACTTTATTTGCCTTGAAGATAAAGGACATAATTATGTCTATCACGATATGACCTATATCAATCAATTGAATGCTGCATATGATAAATGGCTTGAAACGCTAAATTATGACTACAACAATGCCAATCACAAAGAGCAGTTTGCAGTCGATAAAGCCAATTATATCAATAATCACCTCGACCGAGATAAATGGTGTAATATGTTAGACGCGGAACTGTTTGAGCGTTTTGTAAATTTTTATGATGCATCATGAAAGGAATAATGCAAAATGTGAATGATGATATTTCTCCCAGCTTCTACACACTACGCCAAAAATGCCGCAATTACCACGCTCGCCACAAGCCCTGCCAGTGTAGAAAGCAGGGCGCCGGAGAGTGTCCATTTTGTTTTTGTTACGCGTGCCGCCATAAAATAGACAGACATGGTATAAAAAACAGTTTCTGTGCTTGCAAGCGCAATGGAAGTTGCAAGTCCGGCAAACGAATCCGTACCATATGCCTTATAAATATCCAGCGCAAGCCCTGTCGCTGCCGACGCCGAAAACATTTTTACCACAAAAAGAGAGATTAATTCATTGGGAAAGCCCTGCGCAATGCCGCCGATAAGCTTTCCTATAAATCTGCATAATAAATCCAAAAAGCCGGAAGCGCGCAGCACGCCGACCGATATCATCAGTCCAATCAATGTCGGTACAATTCCTACGACTGTTTTCAACCCATCCTTCGCACCTTTTGTAAAACTTGCGTATATATCTTTTTTTTGAGAAAGCCCCATTGCCACGATATAGAAAATCAGCGCTGGGATAAACATATTTGATATTCGTTCCATAAAAATGCCCTATTTTATCACTGTCATTTATATATATTCCTGTACATTTTTGATTATGCAGTAAAAAACAGTACCATTTTCCTATATCATTCGACAAATTCTGCGTCTATAATGGGTAGTACGAAATGGAGGATTATATTATGATACATATTACTTTTTGTTATGAAACGGATTTAGATTTGACATATATGAAAAACGAAATTACAAAATGCTTTGAACAGCGCGGCGTCTGCGTATCCGCCTGCTGCTGCCACAATGCTGCTGAACTGCTGAAGCGCAGCAGCAGCCAGCTTCCCGATATCCTGTTCTATGATTTGAATGGGGAACAAGGACTGATGCGGAAAGCAGCAATTGCAGTGAAGAAAAAACAGCAAAATATGGTTTCCGTTGTTTTTGCCCAGAAGGACACTACTGCTGCTATGGAAGATATTCTGCTTGAGCCGCTCTTTGCAGTGCCAAACAAAAGCCGCAAGCAGCTTTGGACATATGCTTCCCTTGCCTATGAAGCGGCAATGAAGGACGAGGATACTTTCACCTATTACCGCAGACCAAGTTATATTAAAACAGCAGTTCAGGATATTCAATATTTTGTGTCGGAAGGGCGCCGCACACATATTGTATCGGCAGACGGATGCAATACCTTCTACAAAAAGCTAGATGAAGTAGAAACGTTGATGCAGAATAAAAACTGCCAGTTTCTGCGTATTCATAAGTCATATCTTGTCAATGCAAGCTATATTGCCGGATACAGCCGCAACAGCATAAAACTAACAAACGGCGAGCACCTGCGCATCAGCAAATACGCCTATTACAAAAATATTGTCGAACTTATCCGTTCCTCATCTGTCTCCTAACAATTTGTCTTAACTGCCAATTTTATTATGGCATTAAAACAGGAGCATTCATCTCTATTAAGGTATTCCCATAACTATCAGGTGTTAAATAGGCATTATTCATACCACACCAGCCTGCAGCCGGTAGATTATTATGGTTTATAACCGCTAACACTTGATGCTTTGCAATGGGGTAAGGATTTGGCAGCATATTGGGGATTCCCCAAATATTGGCTGTCGGCTCTGTTTCCAGTTTGGGCGTTGCGATATAGTTAATTCCTTCCGGCAAATCAATGGCAAGCACCTCGGAAATCATTCTCGTTTTCAGTGCATTTTCCAGCTTTTCCATATATTCAAAGCTTTCTTCTGCCGTCATCTCATGCACAAGTCCGGCTGGTGCAGAACTGGTAATCCCCGCCCGATAAAGCATTCCCATCTTTTCAAGTGCTGCAAGCGCCTCCACCTCTAAACTTGTATTCACGTTGTTCTGACGATAACTATTGCTGTCTTCATAAGCAACGGCGCTTGCCCTCACATTCTGAAAGGTCAAATTCAGCCGATTCTCCGGCGCAAGTGACTGAAACGTCATTACATAGGGGCATAGGTAACTCTTTAAATAGCAGTTTCGCATAATCAGGGCTGCCGTGCCTCCTACTGCTAATGTCGTAGGATCGTGCAGATAAACACAGCTTCCGCCGCCTACAGATATCAATTCACAGCCCTCAAAAATAATCTGACACTCTCCGCGGCTTCCTGCACCAACACAATGGCTGTTTTCCGAAATAATTCTGCAGTTTTCAAATTTTAACTGTCTTCCAAACAAAAAATTCTGATCAATATGTACGGCGTAACCACTGTAATTTTTCTGCCGCTCCCAGCTATCGCCAATTAATTCTTGATTGATCTTTTCAATTTCTTCCGCAGTAGGCGCCGCTTGTTCCACGCCGCTGTCCATCCCGTAAATCGTTAAATTCGACACCGTTCCTGCCGCAATCGTCAGCGGTACTTTCCTATAGAAAGCCGTATCATACTGTAAAATACAAACATCTCGACTTATTCCCATCAACGTAAGTTCTTTGTTCATAATTTCCACATTTTCATTGTAAATACCAGGATAAATAATCAAAATATCACCATCAACAGCAGCGTTTACGCCCTCCTGAATTGTCAGGAAATCGCCACTTCCATCTTGGGAAATAATATACTGCCTTGGAATAGGATTGGGCACTACAGGCAGCATCTGCTGGTTTGCTTCCTCCGCCGCAGCCACAGGAAGCACCAAACCCGATAATATGGCAATGAATAATAATATTGTAACACTGTATAGCATCCGTATTGTTTTTTCTATCTTTTCGTACATTTGTTTTCCTCCCTAATTTTGCAATGGCGGTATCAAACAAGGAAATTCCACTGCTCGATTCCGCCATACGGTGCATCACTTTACCACTTCGCTATGGATACGATTTTAATATATTAGAGCGGATATGTCAAAGGTAAACTACTTATTCTTGATTTCCTTCCGTCCACATAAGAAGAAACTCATGATTGTTTAACTTTACCAACTGCGGCGTAGAAACTACCACATTACTTTTATTGATATAGTTTTTAATTCAATGTATTTTAGTTGTGCTGTTGATTATGCCAATTGCATAACTTCGGCTTCAATTTCCTTTAATTCCTCAAATGACAAGAGCGGAATATATTCAGCAATTTCTCCCAGTGACATTTTACCTTTTTTTATCATTCTCGTTGCGGTTTCCCTTGCATTTTTTAATTCTGCTTTTTGTGCCGCTTCATTTCTCATATCCTCCATAATCTTACACATAGCCGCAACTCCTTTCTCGTCTTGCTTAAAATATCGTGCCCTTTTAGCAAGCGCCTCATAATTCATATCGTCGGGGTTCGTGCATGAATCCTGTTGATGTGTCTGCTCTGTTGTACTCAAAAATATCACCTTCTTCCACTGCCTTTATTATAAATCTAACAATCCTTTTTGAAAACTGAATTTTTCGTGAATTTTCTTTAACTCCACATTATTGCGCTTTTTATTTTGAATAATCTGTGTTTGGGCTCTGTGCTCTATCTGCCTGCTCTCATTCTGAAGCTCCCTCTCAAGATTTTTCCTGTTATAGCTGATTACCTCGGCATATGCTAATTCTGCTGCAGTCTTGCTCTGCTCTTTGCCGCTACTGTAACACTCGGATTGCAACGACTGTATTTCAGCTTTCCACTGTTTTGGCGTTATCTTCTCGCCGTTCTGTAAAAGGCTCTGCATACGCTCCTTTAATTCGGAATACTTCGATAAGCAGTCCTTATGCTCCTTATCATATTTTATTTTCGCAACCCCTTTGAGGGATTGGCTCTCTTTATAAGCTGCTTGGATTGGCGCATAGAGGGCATACATTTTTGACAATTCCTTTAGCCTGCTTAGTTTCTGCCCCTTAGAAAGATGTACCATTTCCAACTCTTGGTATTTCTGCTCCCTGTCCGCCATAAATTTTGCAAGGCTATCAAAGCTGTCTATCTTCCTTATCGTGATAAATTTCTCCGCATTGTCGGCTGACTGCAAGGCGGTTCTGTTGGATATTTTTCTTAGGTGCTTTCCGCTGACAATCGGTAAATCCAACCCGCCTTATCGCCCCTCACTTTTGCAATCATCTCCATGACCTCATTCTTCACGCTGACCACCATATTTTTAACTTGGCGTCTTTATCATTCCGTCTTATTCCAGAACCCACAAAACCTTAAAAGTACTGAAAATTCTGCCATTTAGGAACAACTAAACTGATAGACACAGATACGCTTAAAGACACAAATTCATTTACGTTTCAAATTATACTACCTCATCCGGCTCATACCCTTCATACTCCCGATTAAAAGAAGATGTCGGGTCTGCCTGTGTAAAGCCAAACACCTTACAATGGCTCGTTTCGTGAGTGTGATGTCGCTGATCCATATCAACCATATTTCCAAACTCTGCCTTTTCAGTGGAAAAAGCTAAGCGAGCGGAACAATTTTAAAGCGGCGCGCGGTGTGTCAAAGGCATAATTATCCAAGATACATGATACAATAAACTACGACAGCAGGATCATCAAAGTCACTGTCAATCCTTTCCCCTTGCTTGAACATATCAGTTCACCGTTCATTTTAGCCATAAGAACCGAGGCGATATACAGCCCCAGACCGCTGCCGTCTATGTCGGAATCTTTTACGTTCCTGCCACGGTAAAATTTGTTCATGATAAGATCAAGCTCATCAGCTGGAACGCCCTCGCCGTAATCGGTGATCGACAGTTTCAGATAGTCTCCGCCCGAAGCACACGCAATGTCTATGGGCGTATCGGCATATTTATAAGAATTACCGATAATGTTTCCGATAATTTGCTCCATACGTTTTATGTCAATGTGTATCATACATT
>VSNQ01000001.1:81637-112482 GCA_009774395.1 Lachnospiraceae bacterium | reverse complement strand
ACAGTTGAGCTTATGGGATTATATGTAGTGGAGCTACCCCTCAGATACCCCGCAGCTCTGCTGCGGGGTAGTTCATTAAGAATATTATATGGAGCAGAAATAAGCGGCACAAAAGCATCTGACTGGTTAATTTTAACAATAATAGCGTTTTCTCTTTATATGGGATTAGGGAAGCGGCGAAATGAAATTATAAAACAGGGAGAGAATACTCGAACAAGGGCTGTATTAAAACTGTATACATATGAGTTTTGTGATAAAATGATGATCGCAAGCATGACATTGGGGATAGCCTTTTATTCGCTATGGGCAATTAGTATGACATATTCTAATTTGTTAATATGGTCAATATTATTGGTTATTTTTATATGTATGAAATATACCCTCGTTATAGAAGGGAACTCATATGGAGATCCTGTAGATGTGCTGCTGGAAGATAGAATATTAATAGTAGCTCTTTTGGGGTATATGGTGTATATGTGTTTGGTTATTTATGTGATATAAATTTATAGGTTTTCCAATTAGATACTGGTTACAAGATAATTGTATAGCATTTGCATAACGTTGAAAATTGATATATACTCCTGATTTTAACATCTTATTGAAAATAGTCCAGTAATCTGTTCTGATGACGGTTTTCGGGACTTTTCATATTTACCATTGTATATGTTATGTAGTCTATGTTTTTTTTTATGAATATTTTTCATTTTCTTTATGGGAATGATTTGTTTGGATGTGCAGAAGGCAAATATCTCGTACAGTGTATCTATTAGGTCTGCTCGAATAGAAACTGATTAGTAGTGCATTCTTTTATATTTTATAAAGTTTATTTTCTGTAAAATGGAGATAGCATATACCTAGACCAACGAAAACAAATACGAAACAATTAATAAAAACTTTAAATACAGTCATAAAAGTTTAGTATTATACTTTTATAGCTATAATGTGGTTATAATTTATGGTTTCTGAATAAGCTAAGATACATAGTAGCGCCGTCTTAGGGAATTGGCATAAGATATATGAACTGCCAGAACAGTGTGTAGAACTGTTCAGTAAATATTTATAGGAAACATTTTAGTTTTATAAATATGTAAATCGTATTGAAATACCATAAATAACAATGTATAATAAAGTATTATGGTGTAGTTGGTCGAGTTTAGTAGAAGAATGCAATAAATTAATATAGTTAGGGGGCAATTATATGGGGATAAAAGATGCAAACAAAGAGATATGCGATATAATAAGAATTAATTTGGAAAAACTAAGGACTTATTGGGGGGAGAGTAGATTTTTGAATTTTGTTGAAGAACGATGTGGTTCGACATTAGATAGAACTACATTTTCAAAGTTTATGAATATATGGGTGGTGATTAATTATTGCTAAAATCCACTTGCATTTTCTTTTAAGTAGTATATACTATCCTCATAAATATTTTGGAGGAAAATCAAATGGATAACCAACCTGTTAACAGTGAAATAGAAAAATTTGTACAGCTTTCCAAAAATGAAAAACGTTAAACAAAAAAACCGATATGATGCCATGCTGCTTTATCTGGAAGGACATTCTCGCCGTGAAATTTTCGAGGTCCTCCATATTCCGCGCAGGACAGTGTCCGGATACATATCCCTTTACACAGAAGGCGGCGCGGAAGCCCTCCTCATCCGTAAACAATCCGGCCGCACTAAATTTTTAACGGATAAGCGGGAAAAACAGGATGCATTTCGCCAGCAGTTTGAAGATTTAAAAAAACTTTTCAGCGGGGAGATTGATGTAATGCTTTTTGAAGATGAATCCATGATCCGTGATTACCAGGCCATCATGAAAACTTGGTTTCCGGTGGGGAAGCAGCGCATCATCCCGATATTCGGAAAGCATGAGGGCGTCAAGCTGGTCGGGTTTCTGGATTATGAAACGGGCAGGGTTTATGTGGAGGAACATAAAAAATACGATGCCGAGGTGTTTCTTGGTTTTTTTTAAACAGTCCTCCAGAAATACCCGTCCGGTAAAATTGCCATGATATTGGATAATCCAAAAATACGTCACGCAAAGCTGCTGCAGGATTTTCTGGAAGAAAACAGTGAACGCCTGGAGCTTGTTTTCCTGCCGCCATACAGCCCAAACTTTAACAAAATCGAAGAACTGTGGGGCTGGCTTAAAAATTCTGTGATTAACAACGTTTTCTTTAGCTGCAGGGATGAAATTAAAGCGGCTGTTGCGAAATTTATCGACTGGGTAAATACTATACCACAAACAGTTATTGACAGATTGTGCTTATAAATATAATTGGCAATATTTAAACACCGAATATATAGGAAAGGAAAAGCGAAAAAGATGAAATCCACAAAACTACAAAAACGAAGTAAATGTGGATGAGTACTGGTGGCTAAGCTAGGAATTTACGGCTGTGGAGTGTACAATGTGTTTGATGAACAAACCCATCAAACATGTGAGTAGTTGTAACTTAACAAAAGCATACACGATGAAGCAGCAACTACAAATCGTGAGATTGTAACGAATCATCTAGCAGATACACTTTTGTATATGTTTTTAGTAGCAGTACGAATTATGTCTAATAAAGGAAAAACGATATTGATTTTGGGAAATGGGTTTGATTTGGCTCATGGCTTGCCTACAAAGTATTCTCATTTTTTGGATTTTTGCCAAAGAGTTGAGAGAATATGGAGTTATGGGACAATTAAAAACAAACGAACAATAATTGAATTTAAAAGGAAATGGATTGACAATTGGGAAACAGATAAAACAATAAAAGACGCTATTGTTACGGAATTTTTTAATAGAAAGATAAAAATTAATTCTAAAGGAATATGTGAAATGTCATCAGACAGTACAGGATTGTCAGAAGTCCATAATCTCCTTGATGATAATATTTGGTATGAATATTTTACAGAATTATATAGAACGAATTGTATGAAGGGTGAGAACTGGATAGACTTTGAAGCTGAAATCCGCTTTATTATTAAGGCAGTGGACGAAAAAGCATTATCGCTGACAAATCTCTGGGATGATGTGATAAAAGAAGCTGTTGGTTTCCCTGAAGATCCAAAGCTAAAAATATTTAAAGAAAAATTAAAATTTAAAAAGTATATAGAAAGAAAAAAATGGGATCTAGACCATAAGATTACGGTTAAAGAATTTAGGGAAAAAGTATTTGAGGATCTTGAACACTTAACAAGGGCACTTGAGTTATATTTGGATATTTTTGTTCAAAAGATTCCAGTCAGCAACAGAATACAAGAAATATCCAATCTTACCCCTGATTATGTGATTAATTTTAATTATACCAATACATATGAGAGAATCTATAAAAAGGGAAAAGTATATCACATACATGGAAAAGTAGATGCGAAACGTTCAGCAGAAAAAAATAATATGGTATTGGGTATTGATGAATACTGGGTTGGAGATGAACGAAATGAGAGAACGAACTTTACAATATTTAAAAAATTTTCACAAAGAATCCAAAAACATACAGGAAACGAAAGTTATAAATATTTAAAAGAAATACAGAAGTTGTTCAAAGAAAAAACGGGGTGGTCAGGCAATGTTGATATATTCAAAGATCATCCAGATGGTGTTTCATATGTTTATGTTTTTGGGCATTCTCTTGATGTTACAGATAAAGATATTTTATCAAGTTTTATCGGTGATAATTCAACATCGGTAATTGTATACTGTATGGATAAAGAAACAGAGGGAGAACTAATAGCAAACACCATAAGGCTCATTAGCGAGAAAAAACTTCTTGATAAATCAAATCATGTACCTACAAAATTAGATTATGTAATTCAAAAAAGGTAAATGATGGTTGAAATATTTTTGTTATTATAACTGGGAAAGCGATATTGAAAGCTGCCCCAAATTTAATAATATATTATGTACAAACAAGAAGCTAAAGGATGCAAAAGCCATGAAAAGCAGGGTTCTTTCAGATATTTGGGTAAATCAGTTATTCTCGTTTTGCTTAACTAAGTCAATTTAGTAGCTTGCAGCAAATCTTGAGAATGTGCGGATACTCAAAGCATTGAAAGAACCTATAATTACCCAACAGCCCTTTTTATTATGCAAATATCATAAATTTCAAAAATCATTCCGAAATTACCTTACAACGTTTTTTATAACATGCAATCCCGTACCTATAGATGGTTTTCATCCCATCATCAACCAACGCATCCTCATAATTTCTGTCATGTATCTGCTTTAATGCTTTTTTACAGGCAATGTCAAATGCCGCATTCTCAGCATATTTCAACTCAATAATAATGCCAATTTCCTTATCCTCGACCTCTACGCTGATGTCACTATAGCCGTCGCCTGACTCTGTATTTGACCGAACTTTCCAGCCGATCATGTCCGCAAATAATCCTAACAAAATCCTGTGGTAGAAGTTTTCTTTCATATCTTTTTTGATACTGGTATCTCGTATGCTGATGGTCTTACGCAGGTATGACGTAAATCCTTTTTCGATGGCAGTTATATCATTTTTTTCAAATGCTCTGCAGAAATTTTCCAGTGTTTGGATATCTTTTTTTGATTCTGCTTGAAACCAGTCTTGTATCTGCTCTTCAAATATCCATTGTATTTCCTTATTTGGAATAACCAGCGCTGTCATGCCGCTGTCATTTTTTCCGCATTGTGTTAGATATCCCGTTGTAAAAAGGATGCTCCATAAATTGTCATCTTGCGAATCCAGATCTCTATAAGTTAGTTCTTGTCGAATTTTCTTTTTGATGCTGCCGCCATTCATCAACAGTTCAATTTCACTCTTTGTCGATGCTGTTGCCTTGCTTATAAAGTTTCTGATAATGTCGTTACTGCTCGTGTTTACCCAGTAATTCTGTGGCTCGGATACACTTCCATCGCGCAGATCACCACAGTAATTAATGACATCCCATGGACAATAAATACCCAGATTGCCAAACAGATATCCATCATACCATTCTTTCACGGCATGATACTGACTTGACAACCCATAATATTCCAATATCTGTTTGACTTCCGTATCCGTAAAGCCAAAATATTCCTTGTAACGCACATCTTTTACCGTATATACCTTAAAATTATTAAGACCAGTAAAAATGCGCTCTTTAGAAATTCTGAGACACCCCGTAAGCACTGCAAAATACAGGCTGTCATTTGTTTTAAAAGCATTCCCAAACAAATTTCTGATAAACTCCACCATGAAATCATAATATCCTGACTGGTACGCCTTATCAAGAGGGACATCGTATTCGTCAATCAGAATAATTGTTTTCTGTCCATAGTGTTTACGCAGAAACCGTGACAGCATCAGCAGGCTGTTTTCCAGCAACTCATCTGACATTGCAAACTCTCCTTTATCATCCAGTTGAATAAGCTTTGCAAATTGCTGACGCTCTGTTTCGTTTAGTCTTTCGCTGTCTGAAAGGAATGAGAATCTGACCGCCTCGCTGCCTATGACTGACCTAAATTTTTTCTGTGCCTTTTCGATAGTATTGCCTTCTGTACTTTTCAGGCTGATTGAAATCACCGGAAATTTTCCTTGGTATTTACTGCAGAATTCTGCATCCATGGAAATTTCAAGACCGTTAAAAAGTGCAGGGTCGCTGCCTGTTTCAAAGAAATATTTTAACATGCTCATATTTAGGGTTTTACCAAACCGCCTTGGGCGTGTAAAGAGGGTTACATAGGATCGGTTTTCCAGTAGATTCCTTATTAAGAAATGCATCAAGCCCTTATGAAGTGGTTTTGCATGGTTTGATGCGTTACGATTTAGCGAGGCTGAATTGCAGCAAAAAATATTTGTAATAATACTTTCATATACTAATGAGTCTTTTTCCTGCTACTGGCCTACAAATGTTGAAGAAACTCGTATTGGCATTGAGCAGTAGGTTCAATCTAGGCAAAATTATACGAACGACCATTAAGATTTTCAAATTTCTGCACAGCTCATATTGCATAAGCGGGCAATATGTGTTGTGCAGAAAGGATAATTGAATCGTTCGTGAGTATAAATAGTTTCGTAGAAAAACACGAAACAGTATAAAAGTTATGTTTGCTGATCGAAATAAAAGAGTGTTATATTTTGATGGTATTTATACTTATGGTCACTAAAATCTGCCCAATCCTTCGACGCACGAGCGGAAAGCATCGTAAATATATGGTAAATTTGAGCGCTCGTGAGTATGATAATGTTAAAAAGTTGTAAGCCAAAAAATATTAAATATAAGTCGTGTATATATTATTAAAAAAGTATAAAATCTCAAAATCCTCTGGAATATTTTCCCAATTCGTTATATAATGGCATAGTAACAGCGAGTAAGATAAATTTCAAAAATCGCAACTGTATATAATCGCACATAATATATTTTGAATGCATCTTCTCAAAAATATTTTTAATGAAATTAGTTGGAGGAATTTACTATGAAAAAAAAACGATAATCAGCCGGAAAGGATTATGATGGCGCAGAGATTGCAGCAGGTTCGTACGAATTTAGGATTAACACAGCAAAAATTTGCAGAAATATTAGATATTTCGTTATCCGCGTATAAGAAGATAGAGAGTGGTGAAAATTGTGTTTCCTTGAATAGCTTACGGATCTTAAACAGAGAACTTGGCGTATCCGCTGATTATATTTTGTTTGGAGAACAGCCAGATTTGGCAGATGTTTGGAAAGAGATAGTAAATTGTTCTGATAAGGACAAGCTTTATCTTATGATTCAATTATTCCGTTATTTTGCACAAGAAGATAATATAAGGTTTTCTACGTTGCAGGAGAAAACACCAGAAATGGATAATGCAATAACGGAGTTTTTAAATAAAGTCAATTTCAGTTAGGTAAAGCCTTTAGTAGATAAGAATGATAAGAGCAGGTATGGGATGGCGTAAGTTGCGCAGAAACATACCTGCTTTTTATACTCATGAACGAAAACATTTGCCGACCTAAATGTATAACGAGTAAGCACATTGGCAATGTTGAACAGAAATCGGCAGATAAATGCATTAACGAGTATATATTAATAGGTTTCCCTAGAAAATATCTCAATATTTCACAGATCTAAGAAGACTTTGCAGTGAGATAACTTCGTAAATCTTAAAAAAGTGTAAAAATCTACAAATATTATGGAAATCTTTACCAATATCATTTATAATGATAGAGGTGTTTGGGTAAGGTTAATTTCATTAATACCTTGAAAATGAATATAAATATACTAATAAACGATAAATTTTGCCATATTGCGCAAGATAATTATGCTTGCGAGTCGGCGTTATTGGCAAATTTAAGTACTAGTATAATATGAAATTTACCTTCTCTAGTTGAAAAATTATCGTAAAATAAAATTGGAGGAAAATCGTATGAAAAAAAAACGATAATCAGGTGGAAAAGCTTGAAGCGGCAAAGAGATTACATCAAGTACGTAAAAATTTAGGAATAACACAACAAAAATTTGCAGAAATATTAGATATTTCGTTGTCAGCGTATAAAAAGATGGAGAGTGCTGAAAATTGTGTTTCTATAAACAGTTTTCGAATTTTGAAAAAGGAATTAGGCGTATCTGTAGATTATATTTTATTTGGAGAACAGCCGGATTTAGCAGGTTTGTGGAAGAAGATAGTGAATTGTACCGAGAAGGACAAGCTAGTTCTTCTGTTGCAATTATATAATTATTTTTCTTGTGGAAGTGGTAAAGCATTAGAGGATATAAATGATATATCTGCAGTAATGAATACAGAGTTGACTGCGTTGCTAAATAAGGCGGATGAAACCGGACTAGAAAATTAGAGTGATAGAGCAGCACTTAACAGAAGGTAGTGCTTTTATTATAAGTATACGAACGACCGTTAAGATTTTCCAATTTCTGTACAGCCCATTGCATAAGCGGGCAATACGTGCTGTGCAGAATGGAAAATTTAATTGCTTGTGAGTATAATATATTATTATATGTAATTGTGAGATTGATATTGAATAAGATGGAATAGAACGAAAGGAGCAGGTATACATTGCAAGAAAAGGGCGGTGTTATACCTGCTTTTCTCTTTTTATGCACACGGGCGTTTCAAGGAAATATGTTATACGAACGACCGTTAAGATTTTCCAATTTCTGCACAGCCCATATCGTATGTAACTTTTTGTGAATGCGTTTATTTTGGAAAATGTAAAGTATAATTGAATATCACACAATAATTTGCTATAATAAGATTGCCTTAAAGAACAGGAAAGAAAGAGTGACAAAATAACAAAATAGCATGTGAATATACTGATGACCGTTAAGATTTTCTAATTTCTGCATAATCCATATTGCATAAGCGAGCAATAGGGGCTATGCAGAAAGGAAAATTTAATCTGTTATGGGTCTAATTCCTCGCAGCTCTGCTGCGGTCAGAGTATCACCGAGCGAAGCGAGGTTGGGGCAAATAGGGATTGTTGTGGTTGTAATAGTGGTGGTTAAAAGTATCACCGAGCAAAGCGAGGTTGGGGCAAATAGGGGCTGTCGCATTAAGATAAACGGATACAAGATATTCTAACTCTGTGCTAAGATTTATACCATATCTAGTAGCATCAAAGCTTATTGCGACAGCCCCAAATTTATTCGCTCGTGAGTATAATAATTTTTTATTGTTCTATAATGATGAAATAAAGGGAAAGGAAGTTTAAAAATGGCAAAATATAATTATTTAATTGTTGGTGCGGGTTTGTATGGCGCAGTCTTTGCGCAGGAGGCGAAGAAGGCAGGGAAAAGCTGTCTAGTAATTGATAAGCGGAGCCATATCGCCGGAAATATTTATACTAAGGAAGTGGAGGGGATTGCGGTACATGAGTATGGCGCGCATATTTTTCATACAAGCAATAAGGCAGTATGGGAGTATGTAAACCAATTTGCGGAGTTTAATCAATATATTAATGCGCCGATTGCGGTATATAAAAATGAACTTTATAATTTGCCCTTTAATATGAATACATTTAGCAAAATGTGGAATATTCGTACACCGCAGGAAGCGAAGGATATAATTGCGCAACAGATTGCGGAATTGGATATTTCAGACCCTCAGAACTTGGAGGAACAGGCACTATCTCTTGCAGGGCGTGATGTTTATGAAAAGCTGGTGAAGGGTTATACGGAAAAACAGTGGGGGCGAAGCTGCAAGGATTTGCCGGCTTTTATTATAAAGCGTCTGCCTTTACGTTTTACATATGATAATAATTATTTTAATGACCGCTATCAAGGGATACCAATACAGGGGTATACGGCAATGGTTGAGAAAATGCTAGAGGGCATTGAAGTACAGTTAGAAGTTGATTATTTTAAAGATAAGACGGCATTTGACGCATTGGCGGATAAGGTTGTGTATACAGGGCAGATTGACCGATTTTTTGATTATACATTAGGGGTGTTGGAATACCGTATGGTGCGTTTTGAAGAGGAAATATTGGATTGTGAAAATTATCAGGGCAATGCGGTAGTGAATTATACAGAACGTGACATACCGTATACACGTATTATAGAGCATAAACATTTTGTTTTTGGAAATCAGCCAAAAACTGTAATTTCTAAGGAGTACCCAAGTGAGTGGACAAAAGGGGAGGAACCATACTATCCGATTAATGATGAGAAAAACAGCACACTTTATGCAGCATATTCAGAACTAGCCAAGAGAGAGCAGAAGGTAATTTTCGGGGGAAGACTTGGCGAATATAAATACTATGATATGGACAAGGTGATTGAGCGTGCATTGGCAGTTGCGCGAGAGGAATTAGCGTTGCATTAATTTTGAAGTAATAAGGAATTGTGTAGATTATTTGTGAGTAGAGCCTAAGTACGAGGTTGTACTAGTATAATCTACACCAAGAATAAGGTTATTTTATATGGGTTATACTAAATATTTAAAAATGGAGTCCGCATAGTATGCGTTTATGGAAATGCAAAGAGAAGAAAGAATGGCTGATGCAATTCATGATTATGGTGATTCTGTTCTTTTTTGCAACATATCGTCTTTCGGAAACGAAACAGCCGATTGTTTATAGTGATGAATTTGGCTATTGGGCAAATAGTTCTTTTTGGATAGGGCAGGATTGGTCAGCGGCGGCAAAGAGTATTAGTTATTATTCTTATGGGTATAGCTTACTACTGTTACCCATTCAGTTGCTTGCCCGTATATGTAAATGGAATTATGCACAGATGTTTCAGACTGCAATTATAATGCACGCTTTTATGCTTGTGGTAAGCTTTTTTATAGCAAAAAAATTGTGCGTTAGATATTTGCAAAATTGGAGTTGGTATGTGCGCGATTTCTCATGCTTTGTGGTCTTGCTGTATCCTTCAATAATCGTTTACTCTCATTTAACGCTGACAGAAGCGGCGCTGGCTTTTTTGTTTTGGGTATATTTTTACGTGATGATGTGTATGACAGATAAAGGAAGCATTGCAAGTTATATTTGTTTTGCATTTGTTTCCTTTTATATGTATACAGTGCATCAAAGATGCATTGCTGTAGTGATAGCTTCGGTAGTTGTGGTAATGCTTTTGAAACAGGAGAAAAGAAGCCGTATACCACAGGCTGCCGCTTTTTTTGCTGTGTTATGCATTGGCAGTATTGTGCATCAGTGTATAAAGTGCAAACTGCAAAATGATTTTTATTTAGCAAATATACCAATTACATGGGCAGAAGCATTTTATAGCGTATGGAATCAAAAAACATTATTTATTATTTTGGGAGCGATGTTTTGTCTGCTGGTGTTGTATCTTGCGGATAATGGAAAAGGTAGAATTGCGATATTAATAAGTATAGGTGTGGTTATAATAGCGTGCATTTTGTTGGCACAAAATATAGATGATTTACGAAATATAGCAGAAAATGCAGATGCAAGGCTGGCAACGAATGACTTTGCTGGGCAGATTGCAAAAGTGCTGGGAATTTTTACGCCTTCTGGATTTTTAAAGTTTTTAGTGAGTATTGCAGGAAAATGGTTTTACTTAGCTGCCGCATCAGGGTTAGTGATTTGTTTTGCACTGTTAGATCTAAGCAAACGTTTTGTATTTGTTGTGCGTAATTATGCAAAAATTGGATACCGAAAAATAAGAAATTTCAGTGAAACAAAAGAAGTTGACGTTACTGTAACCGCGGAAAATATTTGGTATTTCGGCGTGTTTTTAATATGGTTGGGATTATTTGGAGTATGCGTGCTGTTCAAAATAGATATATGGCGTGTGGATAGTCTTGTGTATGGCAGATACCAAGAAGCTGTAACAGGAATTTTGATATTGTATGGTTTATATGTGTTGTTTTGTGATAAAAAATGGCTGAGCCATTTATGCATTTTTTCTATTATTTATTTACTGGCTGCTTGGATTTGTCAGAATGCATTGATTCAGGCAGGCGGAGATTCTTTCCAAAAGGTGCACAGTATTATGCTGAGCAGGGTGTTTTGGGATAATGAAATACTGCATTTTAGAGTGTGGGAAACGGCAAGGTTAACAATATTAGAAGCAGCTGCAATCTGCATTATTTTGAAAGCTAAACTGCCCGATATAAGAACATTGAAATGCTTCTTGAAACATATTTTTCAAAGTAAAAATGCAAATATAATAAATCAGAAAATGAATTATTTTGTATCAAAAAATCATAAAAATCTGTCAAAACAGCAAGTACAAGAGGCACAATTATTGCAGCCCAAATCAATGATAAAAAGACAATGCTTGGTATTGTTTGGTGTTGCATGTGTTTGGGGATATATGGGGATTGCAATGGTGGAAGACTATGTTATTCCCGTTAATAAGAATATAGAACGCTCTATGCCAGAGATAGCAGAGGCGATAAATAAGCTTGCGTTAGATAATAAGAAAGAAACGATTTATTTTTTGCGGGATACAAGCGGGTATCGTATGGGGTTGGTTTTGCAGTTTTATCTACCAGAAAAACAAGTTGTGATTGCAACAACGCAGGAAATGCAGCCGAATAAGGAAGCTTTCTATGTAACCGGTGCGGAGTTTGGCAGTCGCAATACAGTGCGGGAGCAATTTTTTTCGATTGCAGAAACGCCGGATTTTACACTGTTAGTACCAAATAATGGGGCTTTGTTTGAACGTTTTATGCAAGAATAGAACGAAGAAAGTAAGGAAAATCCATAGAAAATGACATTGAAAGCGTATAGTAACAGCAAATATTTAATTTTAACAAAATTTCTATTTAATTTATGGTGAATTATTGGATAGTATGCTATACTTCTCGTATAGGAGCTTCAAATAAGAGCTTTTTGATATGAAAGATTAAAATATGCAAATTTTAAATATGCGAACTTTCTTTACTGTTCATACAAGGCTTAGTATTTACTGCAAAGCCTGTACGAAAACTTACATATAACAAGTAAAAACACATTTGCATAATGAATGCAGTTCGTATTGCAATTTTTGCATGGATTTTTACCTGTTGCTGGAACAGCATGAACTTTCCTGGTAATTTATTCTTGTATGTATAAAAAGAAGGCAAATTCTAAAAAAGTCTGTTATAATATCCTCGAAGGCACTAAAGGACAGCATTTTTCGCGGATTGCTTAGATCACGGTTGGCGGTAGGATAAAGAGTGTGGTTTGGTTCTTCCTGCGGAAACAGAAGGCTTTGGGAGGCTGATAAAATGAAATTAATTATACAAATCCCCTGTTATAATGAGGCAGAAACGTTGGAAATTGCGTTGAACGATCTGCCGCGGCATATTGACGGGATTGATGAGATAGAATATTTGATTATAAATGATGGAAGCGACGATGATACAGAGCGCATTGCGAAAGAATGGGGGGTACATCATATTGTACGATTTAAGCGCAATCTTGGTTTGGCGAAAGGATTTCTTGCCGGAATTGACAAGGCGTTGCGTGAGGGAGCAGATATTATTGTCAATACAGATGCGGATAACCAGTATTGTGGCGAAGATATTGAAAAGCTGGTGCGTCCGATTTTACTAAGAAAGGCAGATATTGTAATTGGCGAACGTCCAATTGACGAAATAGAATCTTTTTCATGGATAAAAAAGAAGCTGCAGCGTTTTGGAAGCAGAATTGTGCGGATTGCTTCTAAGACAAATATTCCAGATGCGCCGAGCGGTTTCCGTGCATACAGCAGGAAAGCAGCAATGCGCATGAATGTGCACAATGAATATACATATACATTGGAAACAATTGTGCAGGCAGGGCGCAATAAGATGGCAATTACTTCTGTGCCTGTCCGCACGAATCGGCAGCTTCGGGAATCAAGGCTGATGAATTCCATTTATAGCTATATTAAAAAATCTATGTTGACAATTGTAAGGGCTGTTATTATGTATCGTCCCTTAATGTTTTTTGTAACGGTGGCAATGGTATTTATTGCGGCCGGGATTGCAATTGGTATTCGCTTTCTTGTCTATTTCTTCCAGGGAAGTGGGAATGGACATGTGCAATCGCTGATATTGGCGACAATGATGATTATTATAGGATGCCAGACTTTTGTAACAGGATTGCAGGCAGATATTATTTCAGCAAATCGCAAGCTTTTAGAGGATATACAGTTTCGGATGAAGAAGCTGGAGTTTGGTTTGTTGGATGCAAAAGGCAATATGAGAAAATCCGATCAGGATAAAGAATCAAACGCAGAAGGAACGAAAGAGGAGGAAGGGGAGTAGTAGGATGAAGCAGAATGCGCAGTCCTTGAAAATATGGGTACAAAATCATAATAGCAGTATTATGCAGATTAGCTTGGCAACGGTTGTCTTTTTATTGGGCAGGTGGCGGCTGTCGGAGGAATAAATGTTATATGGAAAAACTAGAGGTATTTTCCTGTGCCGAAATTGTATTTATTGCAGGTTGGATTGGATATAAAACAGGAAAAACTGCCAGAACAGGTGAAGTATGATATTCGCTTACGTGCTTCGTATTTATCAGATAGTAAAAGAGGATAATGCTAAAAATATAGAACCAGATTTAGAAGTTATTGTACTTGTGTATGATTTTAGAATGACTTATACCGAGGTATTGGAATATATAGAACAGAATGTTTTGCCAGAGCGTTTGATAGAATATGAAAACGATATGAGAAACTATGCACTGGTAGAAAATGAAATCACATATATACAAAGAGCAGAAAAGAACAAGAAATATAATATGCCCGCTAATGTAACAGATGTCTGGCTGTTCCATAATCTTATCCCTGTCGCAGAAAACATTTTTGCTTTTTTAGTAATTTATTCTTATATGTATAAAAAGCAGGCAAATTTTAAAAAGTCTGTTATAATATCTCGAAGGCACTAAAGGGCAACGTTTGTTTGATGATTGCTTATGCCGCTGTTGGCGGTAGGATAGGGAGTGGGAATTGGCAGAAACAGAAGGTTTTGGGAGGCTAAAGAAATGAAGTTAATTATTCAAATCCCTTGTTATAATGAAAACATTTTTGCTTTTTTAGTAATTTATTCTTATATGTATAAAAAGCAGGCAAATTTTAAAAAGTCTGTTATAATATCTCGAAGGCACTAAAGGGCAACGTTTGTTTGATGATTGCTTATGCCGCTGTTGGCGGTAGGATAGGGAGTGGGAATTGGCAGAAACAGAAGGTTTTGGGAGGCTAAAGAAATGAAGTTAATTATTCAAATCCCTTGTTATAATGAGGCAGAAACATTAGAAATTGCGTTGAATGATCTGCCACGGCATATTGATGGGATTGATGAAATAGAATATTTAATTATAAATGACGGGAGCGATGACGATACAGAGTATATTGCAAAGGAATGGGGGGTACATCATATTGTACGCTTTAAGCGCAATCTTGGTCTGGCAAAAGGCTTTCTTGCTGGAATTGATAAGGCGTTGCGTGAGGGAGCAGATATTATTGTCAATACAGATGCAGACAACCAGTATTGCGGCGAAGATATTGAAAAGCTGGTGCGTCCGATTTTGCAGAGAAAGGCAGACATTGTAATCGGCGAACGTCCAATTGACGAAATAGAGTCTTTTTCATGGATAAAAAAGAAACTGCAGCGTTTTGGAAGCAGAATTGTGCGGACTGCTTCTAAGACGAATATTCCGGATGCGCCAAGCGGCTTCCGTGCATATAGTAGGAAAGCAGCAATGCGCATGAATGTGCACAATGAATATACATATACATTGGAAACAATTGTGCAGGCAGGGCGGAATAAGATGGCAATTACTTCAGTGCCAATTCGTACCAATCCGCAGCTTCGAGAATCAAAACTGATGAATTCTATATTTAGTTATGTAAAAAAATCCATGCTGACAATTGTAAGGGCTGTAATTATGTACCGCCCACTAATGTTTTTTATAATGGTAGCAATGTTTTTTATCTTAGTGGGGGTTGCAATAGGTGTCCGATTTATGATATTTTATTTTCAAGGGAGTGGGAGTGGGCATATACAATCGTTAATACTTGCGACAATGATGATTGTAATAGGTTGTCAGACCTTTGTGACAGGGCTTCAAGCAGACATTATTTCGGCTAATCGGAAGTTGTTGGAGGATATACAGTTTCGGGTAAAGAAGTTGGAATTGGGGTTGTTGGATGCAAAAGGAACTATGAGGAAAGCCGATCAGGAAACGAAAGAAGTGGAAGAATAAACAGAAGTAGGAGAGTCTGATGATAAGAGAAAGGCGGATAAATATAAAAATGCAAAACTTTGAAAATTATAAAGAGAAAGTAAAAGGGTTTCTAATTAATAAAGAGAATATATTGGAATGTTTATTTGCAATTATTATAGCAGGTATGGCGGCATATAGATTAGGAGAAATGACAATGCCTACCATATTAAATGATGAATTTGGCTATTGGTCGAACAGCATGATGCTTACAGGGCAGGATTGGAGTAGTGTAACAGCATGGATTAGTTATTATTCTTATGGTTATAGTCTGATACTTTGTGTTGTAAGAGCAGTGGCAGATATACTTGGATATGGATGGGATGATTTGTATAAAGTGGCAATTGTGTTTAATATTATTTTTGTTGTGATAGGTTATTTTCTTTCTGTTAAAATTGCAAAACGTTTTATGAAACACATGAACTGGATTATGATTTTGTCAGTATGTTTTGTTGCTGCAGTATATCCTTCGGGGATGATTTATACACATTACACATTAACAGAATGTACATTGACGTTTGTGTTTTGGCTCCTCGCTTATACTATGATGCGTGCGGTGGATAAACCAAACATAGCAAATCATATTGGAATGGCGTTCTTGGCAATTTATTTGTATACTGTACACCAGAGGGCGTTGGGAATTATTTTGGCTGTGTTAATTATGGTTTTTTTATTTCGATTGTTGAAAATAAATACTTTAAGACAGACAATATCTTTTTTAGGTAGTTTATATGTTTTTTTTGTTATACATAGTTTTATAAAACTGCATATAAGAAATGTAAATTATCTAGGGAATCCACCCGAAAGCATTTACGAAATGATTCCAGATGTATTTACAAAATCGACACTATTATTTTTGGCATTAATAATAGCGGCAGTAATATGGTTATTTCTGATAGAAAAAGGGAAGGTGAAATTAAGCTTTATACTTGCTGTTATTGCAATATTTTTTGCAGGCAGTATTGGTTTAAACGGATTGGGACTGGCTGCAAACCAAGATGCAGAGTTTCGAATGCAGGTGAATGACCTTGCAGGCCAGATTGGTATATTAAAGAATTTATTTACCAAAAATGGATTAATACGTCTTGGAACAAGTATGCTGGGAAAATGGTATTATCTTACGGCTGCTTCAGGGCTTGTGATATGTTGGGGCTTGAAAGATATGATACAAAATGCAGTATATGTGATAGCGGATAGCTGCAAAAGACTTTGGGCGGCGCTGTGGGGAAAAGAGTATATCGTCAGTGCAGAGCTAAGTGAAGATTTTCGTGGGAACATATTTCTGTTTGGGATGTTCCTGTCATTTGCAGGTGCATTTATGGTAAGCGCACTTTATAAAGAGGGGTTATATTCCGCAGATGACCTGTTCAATGGCAGATATGTTGAATATTTAATAGGTTTTCTATTGATATATAGTGTAGATAGGATTTTGGCGGATAGGCATTGGCTGGGGTCGTTATTTTTGTTTGTATGTATATTTATTGCAGCAAGTATATTGTGCCAGCGTGTGCTTGATTTGTTGGGAAGAACGAGATTTCAGAAAGTTCATGCTTTTGTATTTGGAATGTTTTTGCAGGATGGTGATATGAATCAGGGGCGGATAAAAGAGATTGTAAAATATGTGCTGCCATTAGCGGTTAGCTTTATAATAATATTTAAGGCAGGGGCATTAAGGTTAACAGATAATTACTTGACAGCAATACGACTGGGAGTGGCTTTATTGATACCGATGGCAGTATGGAGTCAAATATATACGAGTGTTATAAATGATACCGCAGTTCCTTTGCAGCAGAATTTAGGTGAGGATGCAGCACCGCAGATTGCAAGTTGGATAGATAGACTTTCCGAAGGAGAGCCGATATATTTTGACTCGATTCGGTTGTATTATAGGAAAGCTGCTTATTTACAGTATATGTGTGGAGAAAAGAGCATTACACTCACCAATCTGGGAAATATTAACTTTGAAGAAGACGCTTTGTTTGTGCTTCATATTGACAGTTTGGATGATGAAAGAGTTAAGGAAAATTGTGAAATTGTCGCTGAAGAATGGATATATGTTTTGGCAATTAATAAGAATCAAGATATTAAAGAACGCTGGGAATTTTACCGTGATGCATTAAAGCCGCAGCCGATAGAAATGATTGAGGAAGAATAAAAAGTTGTTTTTATTGTTGGTTCATTGACTAGATTATTGTCATATTGACAAATAATCGATATAAAAGTGTACAAGTTGACTAAATTTGCAGAAGCTTAAAAAAACATTTGCATATTTTAATCTTAAGGTATATAATGTACTGGTAGTGGCTTAATAGATTTTATATGGAGGAGAAGATGCTATGAAAAATCAAGTATTTAAAAAACTGATGGCATACCTGTTAGTGGGTACGTTGGTTTTATCCACACCATTAGCAGCATCAGCATCGGTAAGTGACTTTTTGCGAGCCTATGGTATTAATGTAGACCGTGACAAGCGCGAAGAATCCGGGGAAGACTTATGGACGGGGTTTGGAACGGACTTCTGGACAAATGGTTGGACTGGTAATAAGACATCAGTTGAAACAGTTGCTGATAAGTTACAGGCTTTAATAAATGCTTGTAAAGAACTAGAAGAAGATGCTTATTCAGTTAAGACGTGGAAGAACTTTTCACAGGCATTGACTGCGGCAGAAACACTGGGTAAGGATGCAGATGCAGATGCAGATAAACTTAAAGATGCAGGAGATAAACTAAATAAGGCAAGGAAGGCATTAGTAGAAGTTACAGAGTTGAAAGAAAAAATAGCTGAAGCAAAAGGATATTTGGAGAAAACTGCTGTATATACGCCAGAAAGCTTAGAAGTACTTAGTCAAGCAATTAAATCTGCAGAGGATGTAGTAAAAAATGCTGAGAGTGATTTGGATGTGCAAGTCGCTGTTGGAAGTTTGAACGATGCAATAAAGGGGTTAGATGAAATAGCAAGTGAAGAAACTACTTGGGAAAAATTGCAGAAATTAATATCCGACTGCGAAAAGAAAGCAACAGATGCGGATACATATACACAAACTAGCCGGGATGCATTGACGGCTGAAATTAAAAAAGCAAAAGATGTAGAAGCAGATGCAGACGAAACTGCTATTAAAAAGGCAATGGATGATCTGAATGTAGCAGTGGAAGAGTTGGTAAATCATTCAGAGTTGAGAGAACTGATAGCAGAATACGAGAAGTTGACGAATGACAATAACAAGTACCCGAATGCATCTTGGAATGCATTCCAGATTGCATTGAAGAAGGCAAAAGATTTGTATAAACGTCAAGATGGTACACAGGAGGAGATTAACAACGAAGTAAAAGCCTTGAGAGATGCTAGGGTAGCTTTGGATAAGACTGAGCCTGAAGAAACTGCTTGGGAAAAATTGCAGAAATTAATATCCGACTGCGAAAAGAAAGCAACAGATGCGGATACATATACACAAGCTAGCCGAGAAAAATTGGAGGCTGAAATTAAAAAAGCAAAAGATGTAGAAGCAGATGCAGACAAAACTGCTATTAAAAAGGCAATGGATGATCTGAATGTAGCAGTGGAAGAGTTGGTAAATCATTCCGAGTTGAGAGAACTGATAGCAGAATACGAGAAATTGACGAATGACAATAATGAGTATACGAAGGCATCTTGGGATGCATTCCAGGCTGCATTGACGAAAGCAAGAAACTTGTTTGATCGTCAAAATGGTACACAGGAGGAGATTAACAACGAAGTAAAAGCCTTGAAAGATGCTAGGGTAGCTTTAGATAAGAGTGAGCCTGGAACGGTAGATAAAACAGCTTTAAAAGAATTAATAGATATATGCAAGAAACTGAATCCTGAGGCTTATAGAAAGAAAATCTGGGATTCGTTTGCAGAAGTATTGAAGAAGGCAGAAAAAGTCTATGAAGATAAAGATGCAACACCAAAGCAGGTTGAAAAAGCATATAACGATTTAATGGATGCGTATGGTGCACTCCAAAAGACTGGCTTTAAGACAGGGACAGAACTAATTGATGAGGTAATACAAAAACATGATTCAGAAATCATAGGAATTTCTTTGGACAAAGAAGCGGTTGAACTTGGTGTTAAACAAGAAGAAGGCTTAAAAGCGAGAGTATTGTTTGATGACTATAATAGCGGTAATGAAGAATTAGATTGGGCTATTAATAGTGAAACCAGAGTGGAAATTGAATCTTCTATTAAATGGTATACTGATCGTCCTGATGTAGTTGGAATTCCCAAAGATGCCAAAGGTACAAGTGTAGTAGTTGAGGGGCTAAGCGATGGTCAAGCAGAGGTAAAAGCATGGATTGAGAATGATGGTAAAAAGATAGATAGGCTGAATACTGTGCCCACAGAGGGAGACTACGTAGCTAAGGCTGTTATTACAGTAAAGGATGAAGTAGTGTCGGTTAGCTTTGATGGAACTAAGGAAACATTCGTTAAGGCAAATGGATATGACCTTAGAGAATATACAAATGTTGAATTGAAAAGCGGAAAGAAAGTAAGTGCGATAGATATTCAGACACCTATTACATATTCTATAAAGTCGTTACCAAGTGGAGTAAAGGCAACTGTAACGAACGATGGTTTCTTTAAGATTACCAAAGGTGATACAGGAACAATTGTGATTAATATGGTTCCTGAAAAGGGTAAAGCTGCCACTGGAGAAATTAGCGTATCGCCGCAGAATAAGGTTAAAGATTTAACTGTTAATATTCCACAGTCAGTAGATATGGGAAAGATGAAATATTATGTTGGAGATAAAGATGGAAATGGTAGAATTCAAGTTCCAGCAACTTTGACAGCGACAGCGACAAATAATAATAGTAAGTGGACGGATAACGAGTTTATATGGACCGTGAATAATAAGAAACTTGTGGAAATACTGCCAGATAAGGCTGATAAAGAAAAAGGAACTGTTAAAGGTGAAACTGCAACTATTGTTGTCAAAGGTTTAGGAAAAGCTAAAATCACAGCAAAAGCAATAAGTGGAAAGAAGTCCAAACCTGTTACGATGGAAATAATTGCAACCCCTGATCGTGTTGAAATTGTTAAGCCTGAGGATACATATACAGGAAAGCCAGTAACACTTAAAGCAACACTTCGTGGCGAAAATAACATGGAAATTCCATCATCTTCAAAGTCAAAGATTAAATGGTCTTTAACAAATAAATCAGAAGATGGGCTTTATGCTAGTGTAAATTCTAAAGGTATTGTAACGCCAAAGAATATATTGTATGGTAAGAAGGGAAACAATAAAGCAGATAAATCGACAGTTTTGGATGAGGTTACAATAAAGGTAACTGCGGCTGTTGGAAATAACACAAGCGATAAACTGAAAAAGACATGTGATGTAAAGATTACACAGTCGAATGTAACAGAGGCTAATATAATTTGGAATCCGAAAGGATTTAGTACTGATGAAGATGGACAGCCGTTAGCACTAAAGACTTTTGATAAAAATGCTTCTGTTTCATTAAAGGGTATGGATCAGAAGATTTACGTAGGACAAAATTATTGGTTTAGAGCAAGTCTTAAGGGAACAATAGGAGATAAAAAGGTTGATCTGTCTGATAGTGTAGCCTGGGCATATACAGGTAAAGGCATTGATGCGAGCGTGAACGGCAAACAGCTTGATGCAATGATTACAGGTACATCAAATGCAACATTGAAAGCTTCTTATATTGTAATAAAATCGGGAACCAATAAGACTGCTAAAAAGATAACAAAGACAATTAAGATTAATAAGCCAGTTCAAGCTGCTAAAAAGATTACATTCAAACAGAATGAGCTTGTTGTATATGAGTCTTCAGCAGCGCAGAAAGTTACTGTAGCTGTGAAGGCTACAGAGCCTAAGAAAGCTACTTATAAAATAAAAGAGTGGAAAGCAATAGCATATATAAAAGATAGTGATGGAAAAGAACCAACAAATCCTAAACAGAAATTAGAGTTAGGTAGTACTTTGGGTAAGAAGAGTATTAAAGTTCCGATTCCAGCAAATGCAAAGGCAGGTAGTGTTATAAAAGTTGCTGCATATACAGAGAATGGTATAGTAGAATATGCATATATCTATGTTACTGAGAAGACTCAAAAAGTGAAAACAAATCTAGATAGAACTTGTGAACTTTCTTTGGGAGAATCGAAGAATATTGTAACGACAATTGAAACGCTGCAGACACCTGCAGGTAAAACAGCTAATGAACCTAAATTGCTTGGAGAAACTACAAAAAGATATGAGGTTGAACCTGTATCATATACAGTGGATAAGAAGGGTGCCTCTGTAATTAAAATCGATGCGAATGGTAAAGTAACAGCATTAAAACCGGGCAAGGCTAAAGTTACTGTTAAAGCAATTAAGGGTAGGAAGACAACGATTACTTTTACTGTTAAAGATGATTTAAGTAAATAATAAGTAATTTAGAGCACAAAAGTGTTTTAGGAGGAATCCCAATGGATTCCTCCTTATTTCGTATTTTGAGGCGGTTATACAAAGTATTATAAAGATGTGATTGTAGAAAAGATATTGAAAGAAAAATTCGATATAAAAACAGAGTGAGTTCAATATATTGACATTGAAGCAAATCATTTTATGAAGTGTGATTTATGTAAAAAATTGATATATTGACGATTTCTGTAATACATTATAATATTGATATATCATAATCAATAAGAGAATTGAGGTATTATGCATGAAGATTAAAAGAGATAGAATTAGAAGCTTTCAGAGATTGTTTGCAGAAATTTTGATAATAAGTATAATACTGTCATCAAATGACCTGCAAGTTTATGCTTTGGAAATTTCGGAAGGAAATAGGACAGAATACTTTGAAACAGAGATAGATACGGAAGAATTTAGTGAAACGGATTCGCTTCAAACTGAAATTATACAGACAGAATCTTTTGAAACAGAGATAGCAAATAAACAAGATACAGAATGGAATATAGGAACAACAGAAATAGAGGAAATGGAAGATGAAACAAATAATTCAGATGTAACAGAGGAGATAGAAAGAGAAACATCAGAAACAAATGATTCAAATGTAATAGAGGAAATGGAAAAAGAAACAATAGATATAACTGTAATAGAAAGCGATATAGATGATAGTGATGAAACGATAACAGATATTAAGGAAATAAATTCTTTTGAAAATGCAACTTCTGAAACTGTGAAGGATACAGAGATGGAGTCTTTTGATATAGAAATGGAAAGAGAAAAAATAAGAAAGGAGTTGAATCATAATATTGTTGCCACGACAGGATATATTGCTGATGAAATGGTAGCAGAAGTTTTAAAGCAAAAAGAAACGGCTTTTTTGGAAACAGAAAGAAGTGTGCTCCCCATTAGATATTCAGCCATAGAAAATAATCAAATAACATCAATAAAAAATCAAGGAAATTGGGGGGCTTGCTGGGCGTTTGCACCAATCGCTGTGGCTGAGAGTTTTTATAAACAGATGGCTGGTGAAGAATCCAATCTTTCGGAAACACATTTGATAAATTTCTTTTATAATGAGGATTTAAAAGGTCCAGATAGCGGGCTTGCAGGAGATAAAGTGATACCGTTTAGGGATAAAGTAGATAATGGTGGTAATAGTATGTATACAACATTTGCTTTGGCAAGGTGGACGGGAATAGCAGATGAACAAACAGATAACAGTTTAGTATATCCAAGTGTGGAAGTTACAGAAAAAACCAAAGAATTAAATATACCACAGGAATATGCGTATACGGATCTTGTTCACTTACAAAATGCATATTGGATTAATAGAAGTAATACGGATTCTATAAAAGAAGCAATTATGAAGTATGGCTCAATTGTAGTATCGTATAAGCATGATGAATCGTGTAGCAGCAATTCGGTAGACAAATCCGTTTATGGTGGTTCGACAGTTTACTATAATGATCAAGATTATGGTACAAGCCATGCGATTGCAATTGTTGGTTGGGATGATGATTTTGATAAAAATAATTTTAAATATACAGCGCTGAATCAGAAAGATATATTTATAGAAGCAGGTATAAGTTACATTCCTAAGAATAATGGTGCATGGCTGGTTAAAAATAGTTGGGGAACTGAATACGGAGATAATGGGTATTTTTGGATGTCATATGAGGAGGCATCATTGGCGGATACAATGTTTGCTTACGAATTTGAAAGTGCAGATAATTATGATCATATTTATCAATATGATGGTTCTGTTGGGATTCGATATGAGAGTGATAATGTTATTACGGCTGCGGCAGTATATCAAAGTACAAGTAATCAAATGATTGAGGCGGTTGGAGTGGGAGTTGCTTCTGCAGAAACAGATTATATTGTTGAAATATACACAAATCTAAAGGAAAGAGATAACCCGCAATCAGGAATGCTAAGTTCAAAAACCACAGGAACAACAACATTTCAGGGATATTATACAATAAAATTGGATGAGTATGTGTCAATAGCAAAAGGAGATTTATTTAGTGTTGTTATTACTTTATCAAATGGAGTTGTTGATGGTGAAAATGGTGCGGCAATTTTTATGGATCAGTCATATCAAAATGGAAATGCTGTAAAGTTCGTAGCCCACACCAATCCCAACGAAACCTTCCTCAAAACCGAGAACGGCTGGCAGGATGCTGTAGACAGAGGGACATACCGCATCAAAGCATATACAAGTGATAGTGAATTTGATGTTCCGCAAGAAAACCGTTTGCTTACTCCTGAAATGGTAAAAGAGATCGAAGATCAGGAATACAACGGCACACAAAATGAACCAGATATAGAAATCAGCTATATGGGTGAGCCGCTTATTAAAGATATCGATTTTAATGTTACTTATTCCAATAACAGCAAAGCGGCTGATAAAACAGAATCTGATGCGCCAAAAGCACTAATAACAGGTATTGGGAAATATACTGGTACAGTCGAACAAGCTTTTACGATTACAAAGAAAAGTTTGGAAGACGAAATGCTGGAATCTGTGGAAACTACTTATAGTGGGACAATTCAAGATGATTTGACATTAAAAAACGGCGAAATTTTATTGGTAAAGGGAAATGATTATCAAATTGCTTTTAACAAACAGCCATATAATGCGGGCAATTATACTGCAACTGTAACAGGAATCAACAATTATACAGGAGAACTCATTGTTCCATATACAATAACGAAAACTACAATTGTGGAAGATGCGATTATAGTACCTGAACAGGTGGTATATACGGGGACTGCAAATAAAGTACCGATTCAGGTAACAGTAAACGGTGCAGAACTACCAGCAAGTAATTATTCTGTATCTTATAAAAATAATACAAATGTAGGTACTGCAACGGTTACGATAACCGGAAAAGGTAATTGCCAAGGGAAAGTGACAAAGACTTTTGCGATTTTGCCCAAGAGTATAGAAGCAGAAGATTTTACAATGACTGTGGCAGATAAAATTTATTCTGGCAAAGAATTGCTGCCATCTGTTTCGGTAAAATGGGGCAAAAAAACGCTGAAAAAGGGGAAAGATTATACGATTGTTTATGCCAACAATATTTTGGCAGCAGAAAAAGCGGAAACAGATGCACCTAAAGTAATTGTTACAGGAGTAGGAAATTATCAGGGTACACGGGAGATTGGCTTTACAATTATGCCAAAAGAAATTGCAGAAAGCAGTATTAGCGCACAGATAAGTTATTGTGAGTCAAAAGAAAACAGTATGCAGACAGACAGTGATACAATGCCTGCGCAAATAGAAAACAGTATGCAGACAGACAGTGATACAATGGATAGGCTAACAGAAAATAATTTGCGGACAGACAGTGATACAATGGCTGTGCAAATAGAAAACGATTTGCAGACAGATAGTGATACAATGGCTGTGCAAATAGAAAACAGCTTGCAGACGGATAATCATGTTAAGGATATACAAACAGAAAATAGTGGAAGTAATATACGGGTACTTATTGGAAAAACAGAGTTGAATACTAATCAATATGACATGGTAGTATATAATGCGGGAACTACTCATATTGTAGAACAATCCCAATTAGTCTTGGGCACAAAATATGATATACAGATAACGTTGAAGGGAAACTATAGGGTAAAGGGTAAAACATCTGCCTTAAAGAAAAATATTATATGTAAAAGAGATATTAGTAATCTTGATATATTATTAAAAGAAAGCAATGCAGTTTATACATATAATGCAAAAGCACAAAAACCACAGATTATAGTGAAAGACGAGAATGGAACAGTGGTTTCCAAAACACAATATACAATTTCTTATGCAGATAATATTCATGCAGGGACAGCAAGCATTATCGTCACAGGGAAAGGAGATTATGCAGGGACAAAGCGAATACCTTTTACAATACAGAAACAGCGATTAGAGAACTTAACAATACAACCAATTAAAGATCAGACATATGCACAGAAAGAATTGCGGCCAACAGTAAAGGTATTGAACGGCAAAAAGGCATTAAAAGCAGGCGAAGGAAAAGATTATACATATATATATGGAAATAATATTGATGTAGCCTATGATAATTCTAATATAATAGCCAATGCGTATGTTGAAATACAATTGTCTGACAATTATGAAATTCCACAGGGAATGCCAACATCAGATAATTTTAAAATTGCAGAGGGAACAAATAATCGAGTGATTGCATACTTTAAGATTGTACCAGCAAAAATATCTTCGATATCGCTTTCCAATGCATATTATAATGGGCAGGCGGTATTGCCAGATAAAGTAACCGTGAAAGCGGGGAAACTTGTAGTTCCTTCGGATAGTTATGAGATCACTGCCAACCAAAATGTCAATGTATCAGCAAAAGCACAGTTGACAATAGCTGCAAAGCCTTTATCAAACTATACAGGAAATAAGACAAAGAAGTATCGCATTGTGAAGTTGGAAATGAAAAAAATGCTGCTTCCTGTAATACCAGATCAGCCATATATAGGACAGCCGGTAGATGTAAGCCATTATCCAATAAAACTGCCAAATGGTGAAGAAATTGGGAAAGAACAATATACCATAACGATTAAGAATAATCATAAACTTGGGAAGGCATCTATAACCTATAAGGCGGCAAGTGAGGGATTATATAAGGGAAGTGTAACGGTTAAATTTAATATTGTAAAGGCAACAATGCTACAGGCAATTGATTTTGAAGCGGCAAAGAAAATTAGTAAACCCTTTACTGGGGAAGAACAGATACTTACCGAAAATGAGTTAAGAGAGTTTGCGCCTATAAAGGGAGCAGCGGGAGAATACAAACTGCCCTATACTGTAACCTACAGTAAAAATACAAACGCTGGACAGGCAATTGTACGTTTAAAGGGAAATGATTATTTGCAAGGCAGTATTAATATGTATTTTACAATTACACCAAAATCTTCCAGCATTTTTAAAATTACGACAGGGGAAAAACAACTTAGTTACAATAATGGGATGCCAGTCTATCTTGAATTAAAGGAAGTTTCAGATGGTGACAAAGTATTGCAAAAAGGAAGAGATTATACATATACATATGTCAACGCAGATAAGAAAGGAACAGCTTGTTTAACGATAAGCGGAGTAGGGAATTATACTGGTACGAGGTATGTATATTATAGTATACGGTAGAAGGTATGATTTATTTTTTCATATGGACATAATAGGGAATATGGTAGAAGGTATGATTTATTTTTTCATACGGACATAATAGGGAATATATTTGTATAGGCTGACGGATGGATGTTTAGTGTGTTTAAACCACAAGTTAAATGCAATCTGCTTACACCTCTGATATAATATTGCTAGATCATATGTTTTGTGATACTATTAATTTTATAGGGAGGAAGGGATGAAATGGCAGAAAGCGCACATAAAGAGGTTCAAGAGCAGTGTGTATTGCAAAATAAAGAACAATTAGAAGCATTTATTAATGAAAAGAAGGTACAAACAGAAGGAAATAGAACATATAAGGACAGCCTGTTTACAGATTTATTCTACAGTGATGAAACAGCAGAGGACAATCTAAGAAGTTTGTATAATGCGCTGCATCCAGAAGATCCGTTGGCAGAAACAGATATAATTATAAAGAAAAGGCTGGAAAACATATTTTTTAATGTATTACAGAATGATATCGCTGGATTGTTTAAAAACAGAGTGCTAATGTTTGGTGAGCACCAAAGTACAATTAATAATAATATTCCAGTCAGGCTGTTTATGTATGCTGGCAGAGTGTATGAGCAATTGCTTGAGGGACATAAAAAATATGGAACGGCAAGGATAGAGCTTCCTACACCCGAATTTTATGTTTTCTATAACGGAAAAGAGGATTGGGATATCAAGGAACTGAAACTGTCAGATGCATTTAAGGAGAAAAAGCATCCATTTCAAATGGACTTAAAAGTGAAATTGATAAATATCCGTGCTGAAAACAATCATGATATTCTAAAGAAATGTGATGTGTTAAATCAATACAGTAAGTTTGTACAAGTGTATGAATCCAATAAAGGCAGTTCCGAACGTATGGAGCAAACGATTAAATATTGTATCAGACATAATATTTTATCGGACTATATTAAAAGGAAAGGGAAAGAGGTTATTAGTATGTTAACAGCAGAATGGAATATGGAAGAAGCATTGGAAGTAGCACGTGAGGAAGGCGAGATATCAGGTCAAAAGAAAAAAGAGGAAAAAATGATTATTAACTTATATAAAGCGGGCGGCAAATTGGAGTTGATAGCAACGGCGGCAGAGAAGTCGGTTGAAGAAATAAAACAAATATTGAATCGCAGTGGAGTGATTCCTGAATAACAGCTAATATAATATCTTTAAAGAAGGTTCCAAAGGGGTTACCAGAAATAAATTCTATTCCTGCAATATATTGAATGATTCGTTTAGGATTACAGCAATATATTGCAGGCAATTCTTATTGTCAGTGGATGTAAGGAACTGTAGAAAAATAAGTGACACATCTTGCTTGTCTATTTCTCCAATCTTGCAGGAGAAAAAGCCTCGCCGTAGCCCGCTACGCCTACGTTTTTTCTCCTACAATCTTGAAGAAATATCCTGCGCAATCGGAGCACTTATTTTCCCACAATTCCTAAATAATAATCAAATCATTTTTATGAATCCAATTAATAAATACAAGTTTTTAAACCACAAGTTAAATGCAATTTCCCAAAATTTCTGATATGATAGTAATATCAAAAGAGAACAATTGTTTTGCATATGCAAAGATGAAAGGGAAAGGATATGGCTGTTATAATGGTTGACTATGAAAATGTTGGTGCTGCGCATGGGATGCATGGGGTGGAATATCTGACGAAGCGGGATACATTATATATTTTTTATTCACAATGCTGTGCGAAAATTCGGGCAGATGATCTCTATGCGATTCGTGAAAGCGGTTGTCAATTTTATGCTTATAAACTTTTGAACGTGGGGAAAAATGCTTTGGATTTTTATATTGCTACGCAGGTTGGGGCGTGTTTTGAGAAGGACAGGGGCGTGAATATTGCGATTATCTCAAATGATAAGGGATTTTCGGCGGTAGCGGATTTCTGCAAAGTGAAAGAGGAATTTCGGGAGGGGTGTGTAGTTACAGCGTCAAATATTGCAACGGGGTTGATGAATCTGAATGACCCTAATGATAAAAAGCGCAGAGCAGCGCTGGCGTACAAAGCAAAAATGCTGGATTTAGGGGAGGAATATGTGAAATTTAGTCAGCAGAATGAATTTCGGATGAAATTGAGAGCTGCTTTTGCAGGCACTTGTTACGAGGGACTGACAGAGCAGATAATGGAACTGGTTCAGGGAGATACGCCAGAATCATTAAGGGCATTATACATGGACGCACTTCGGCGGTTTGGACGCACGGAGGGCAGGGCGATTTATCATATTTTAAAGCAAATTGTATAAATAAAAATAAAAAATGATTGGAGATGATGTATGATAAAAGACAGATTAGAATATGACAAGAAGGTAATTGGTGAGAATTTAAGGGAATTTCGTATTGCAAAAAAACTTACCATTGAGGAGGTTCGGGAATATTTGCAGATAGGTTCACAGCAGGCAATTTATAAATGGGAGGAGGGCAGATGCTATCCGCAGGCGGATAACTTACTTGCTTTGATGCAGTTGTATGAAGTGGGATTGGAAGAACTTGTTTATCGTAAAGGAGAGTATCCGATGCTGACGTTAACAGCTTTTTTGCGCCAGATTTTGCCAGCAGGCGATTATATGGTTTGTTGGGGGAATCTTATATTAATAATTTGTGTGGTGAAGTTTCGCTTTTGGAAGTTTTATGCGAGAATAAGGGAGTATCGTTTTGGGGATTAGAAGTTTTTTAACCGTATTACATAGCGTAAAAACGATTTTTATTGTCAAGTTACATTTTTTTTACAATATTTCAGTAGAAATATTTGGAAAAATATTGTACTATAATTTGAGGGTATATTGTGATAAATAGTTTTTTGTGATGTATGGAGGTTGGAAATGCAATACAGAAGGTTAAAAAACATGAAACGTGTCGTTGCTGCTATCGTGTCGGCGGCATTGATAATAACCGCCCAGCCGCAGACGGCAACGACTACGTTGGCAGCACAGGTTAGCGATAACGAGAATATTTTGGATGAAGCAGCTTTGAGCGAAGTTACAGAGAATTTAGAAACAGAAACGTTAAAATCAGAGAATTTAAAAACAGAAACATCAAGGGCAAAGAGTTCAAATGCAGGGGATTTAAAAACAGAAACATCAAGGGCAAAGAGTTCAAATGCAGGGGATTTAAAAGCAGAAACATCGAATGTGGAGAGTTCAGAGGCGGGGAACTCAAAAACAGTAACATCGAATGTGGAGAATGCAGAGGACTCAAATACAAAAACATCGAATGCAGAGAGTTCAGAGGCAGGGGATTCAAAAACAGAAAATACAAAAACAGAAACATCGAATGCAGAGAGTTCAGAGGCAGAGGATTCAAAAACAGAAAATACAAAAACAGAAACATCGAATGCAGAGAATTCAGAGGCAGAGGACTCAAAAACAGAAACATCGAATGCAGAGAGTTCAGAAGCATTGAATACAGAGAGTTCAGAGGCAGAGAATTCAGAAACATTGAATACAGAGAGTTCAGAAACAGAGGACTCAAAAACAGAAACATCAAATACAGAGAATCCAGATGTAGAGGATTCAAAAACAGAAACATCAAATACAGAGAATCCAGATGTAGAGGATTCAAAAACAGAAACATCAAATACAGAGAATCC
>VSNQ01000001.1:0-81537 GCA_009774395.1 Lachnospiraceae bacterium | reverse complement strand
GAAACATCAAATACAGAGAATCCAGATGTAGAGGATTCAAAAACAGAAACATCAAATACAGAGAATCCAGATGTAGAAAATTCGGAAACAGAAACATCAAGTACAAATACATCAGAAACAGAAACGCCAGAAACAGAAACTTCTGAAACCAACGAAAGTAAAACAGAAGAAGAAAGTGAGGGCGATTCTACAAGTACAGAGGATGTGGAAACAGAAACAGCAGGAACAGAGGAGATTACAGATTTAGAAACGGCAGAAGGTGAAACGACAGAAAACGAAGCAACAGAAGGTGAAACGACGGAAGAAGAAACAACAGAAAGCGAAACGACGGAAGAGGAAACGTCAGTTCCTATACCGGAGGTGGATGCGTCTGTGCATATCTTTAAAGCAAAAAAGGCGTTGTCCTTGTTCCGTGTCGTAGCACCGAGAGCATATGCGTCTGCGCAAGACCCTGTGGAAATTACAACGAATGAATATCGGATAGAAAACCGCGATCAGTTTTTTGGGTTTCTTACTGGTAAGATGGACTATGATGGCTGTACTGTAACGCTTGCCTGCAATATTGATATGAAATCAGAGGAAGCGGCTTTTGGCGGAAGGTTTGCAGGGACTTTTGACGGTAATGGATATTCGATTCAGAATTTGAAAGTTGAACAGGGGCTATTTCCAGTGATTCAGTCTGGGGCAACTGTGAAAAATTTACATATCAGTAATGCGTCAATGACAGGGAAACGTTCTGCAGGTGTGATTGCAGGGCGTAATGATGGTACGATTATAAAATGTGTGGTGACAGGAAATCTGGAAGCTTCCAATGATATGGATTTTACTGCTGGTATTGTTGGTACAAATGAGGGAAATGTAGAAAATTGTGTTTTCGCTGGAAGAATTACAGCGGCGGCAGGGACTGTGGATGCAGAAAAAGATATTGCAGGCATTGTCGGAAGAAATAATGGGGTGGTTCAAAGCTGTTATGCGGTAGGCAGTATTAATACAAAGGCGGCAGTTGTAGCTGGAATTGCAGGAACAAATACCTCACGAGAATCAGAGAGTATTAAAAACTGTGCCAACTATATGAGCATAGAAGGGGCATACACGATAGCGGGTATTGTTGGCATCAATGAGGGGGATGTCGTAGGATGTACGAACTATGGAACAATCCGTCAGAAAAATAATGCCCAGGAAGTCGGCGAAGCAGGCGGTATTGCTGCGCAGAATAAATTAGGAACGATTAGCGGCTGTTATAATTATGCGAATGTTAGCGGAGAGGATAAAAATATCGGTGGTATTGCGGCAACGACTTCGGGAGTGATTACAAAGTGTGGAAACAATGGTTCAGTAACGGGTTTAGCAAATGTTGGCGGTATTGTTGGTTTATACAATGGAAATCGTGAATATAGTATTAGCGAATGTTTCAATCAAGGAAATATTAATGGCAATGGCAGAACCATTAAAGCAGTGGGAATTGGTGGTATTTTAGGAAGCACTGGAGAGGGGTATAAAGTTCCGATCGATAATTGCTATAATACAGGAAATATTCGTGCCACAAAAGCGACACAGTATCTTGGCGGTATTGCAGGAGTTATTTATAAAGGCACTATTTTAAACTGTTATAATGCAGGGAATGTAACGGGTGATGATGGTTCTTATGCTGCAATGCTTGTGGGCTTTTTGGGCAAAGAGGAAGATACTTCCTATGCAAATTGCCTATATGTCGGCAACGAGCGTACAATTGCTTTCTTTAGAGAGGAGGGCGGCGTTTCAGATGTAGAGATGGCAAAGACGACCAGCGATTTAAAATCACAAGATATATTGGCAATTCTTGGGGGAAGCTTTTCTTCAGACAGCGGCGGCTATATTAATGAAGGATATCCTATACTGAATGGACAAGCAGAACCTAGTTATCGTTATCCAGTAGTTTACGAGTTAAATGGTGGTTACGCAGGAAATACATATTTTGAACTGATAAATCAGGATAGTACGGCGAACAAGCCTGAAGATCCGACAAAGAATTACGCAGAGTTTCAAGGCTGGTGTAGTGATACAGGATTAAATGTTTCCTATGACTTTAGTACACAAATAAAAACGCCTGTTATTTTATATGCAAAGTGGAAAAATGATATTATTGTAGAAGATATGGAACTGCTTCAGGATAATATCGAAATGATAATCGGTGAGGAATATGCAATTAAAGTTCGCTTTACACCAGAGAAGGCAAAAAATGCGGAAATGGTGTGGGATTCGGATGATTCATCGGTGGTAACGGTTGATGATAAAGGAAATATCAAGGCACAAGCAGCGGGTAAGGCAACGATAAAGGGAACCTTAAAAGACAATTCGTTGGCAAAGGTGCTGAAACTAAGTGTAGTTGTTACCAACAAGGATAGTATTATACATATTAGGAAAGCGGATGATGGCGTAGAGGTTGATAAGTTAAAAATTGCAGTGAAGGAAAGTGTTACACTGGAAGCCGTTATGAAAGGCATTTCAGAGAATGCGAAAGTCCAGTGGGATCCTACGAATAATGAATATATTAAATTGGTTCCTAAAATAGATGGGTGGGGAAATCCCAAAGCTACGATTGAGGGGATTAAACCAACGCCTTCAGGGGGAGCTGTTGAAGTTAATTTTTCTGTTGTAGATGGGGAAAAAATATCAGTAAAAAGTATTTCTGTCACAGTGTTACCTCTTGCAACAGGTGTAAAAGTGAAGCTGGGTGATGAAGATGTTACAGACAAAACCGTTATTTATGATTTGGTAACAAAGAAGTTTATTGCTGTTGGAACAAAAAAGTTAAATAAGGCTGTAGAGGAACTGAGTGCAGTGATATCGCCAAGTGATGCAAGCCAAAAAGTGACTTGGTCGTCTAATAATTCTTCTGTAGTTAAATTTGAAGACAAAGAAAGTGGTGTGGTTACTGGAAATATCAGCGGAACGGCAGAAGTAACTGCGATGACAAAAGATGGCAGCAACAAGGCAGGAAAGACAACGATTAGAACCAAGCGAATTGTACAGTCTTTTGTATTAGAGCCAAAAGAGGTGGATAAAAATATGCCAGTTGTGCTGGACTCTCAGGGCAGGGTATTATTGACCAGTGGATGTAGTGTAAGACTTGTTCCAAAGTTTACGCCGACAGATGTTACAGACGAAGGATTAAAATGGGAAATGAATCCCAAGAACTGCCTTGAAATTGATGCAGAGAAGAAGATTATTACAGCAAAAGATGTGAAAAGTGAAACGAAAGTAACTTTAACGGCAACTTCCCTTGACGGTGGCGGAGCTTCTTACGAGATGGAGTTTGTAATTATTCCAAAGGTAGAAGCTATTGAAATTTATGATACAAGGGATATGAAGCGTCCTGTCAATGGGAAAACAATTGGTGTGAATCCTGAAACGGATGGGAAAACATTTACACTTCGTGTTAAAAACAAACCAGATTATGCATCTCAGATTGTTTTATGGAAATCTGCAAATACAAGTGTTGCGGCAGTAACCGACCATGAAGACGGAAGCTGTACTGTGACAGTAAATGGGTATGGAAAGACGGATATTATTGCAACGGCAGCAGATGGCAGCGGCGTTACAGCATCCGTTACAGTTAATGTTTCGTCACTTGTATCTTCCATAGTTATTACAGGCAGCAACAAGGTAGCTATAGGAGGAAAAATTAAGTTAAAGGCAGAAGTTTTTCCAAAGTCTGCTGCAAATCAGGCAGTAGTCTGGGAAACGAATATGACTTCAAGAGCTTCCGTAAATAAAACGACAGGAGAGGTAACAGGAATTGAGAAGGGGTTAGTGGTTATTAAAGCAACAGCGGCAGATGGAGGCGGTGCCACTGAAACATTTGCAATAATGGTTACAGAACCCGTAAAAACATTTGATCTAATGATACCAGACGGCAATACCGATTTAGAAGATGATGTAATTGTTACAGACAAAGTAGTAGGAATCGATCTGGACGCAGGAATGGAAACATATACATTGGCGGCAAGGATTTTGCCCGAAGAAGCAAGCCAAGCTGTTTCGTGGAAATCCAGCAACGAAAAGATTGCAACGGTTGATGAAAAAGGTATTATTACAGCGAAATCGTTGGGAAAGGCAGTTATTACAGCAACGACTACAGACGGCACACAAAAAACCGCAACCACAACCGTAAATGTTGCAACGCTTGTAAGGAGTATTTCCATTAGTGGCAGCCACTATGTAAGTGCAGGACAATCCATTCAATTGCACGCAGAAGTGAAGGATAAAGATGCGGCAAACAAAAGTGTGAATTGGAAAAGCAGTGATAAAAATGCAATTATTGTAGATGACAGCGGCTTGGTTACGGCAGTCAGCAGAACGGGAGAAGCAATGGCAAAAATTACTGCGGAAGCTGCGGACGGAAGCGGTAAATATGCGGAACATATCATTTATGTGATGGGTAAGAGCGATAAAATTGCAATTACGGAATTTGATGGTCGTTTTGTGGAAGCCAGCAAGAAATCCGAGTTGAATATTCAAGATATTAAAAATCGTTCCCGCAGAGTGTCCTTTATTGCAGAATTAAGCGGCGGTTCTAATGATCAGGGTGCATATCACAAGGAAGTTGAATGGATTACATCCAATAAGTCCGTTGCGGAGGTTTATTCCGTTCAAAATAATTACAACGACAGTGAGGCGCAAATTCAAATTAAAAAGGAAGGAACTGTAACGATAACAGCGCGAACGACAGATGGTTCTAACAGAGAAGATTCATATACGCTGAATATTATTGATACAGATCCTGATGTGGTTATAAAAGGCCCTAAGCAAGTCGCGAATGGGAAAAAGATACAGCTTTCCACAGAAGGCAGTGTGGCTGTTACATGGTCATCTTTAGATCCATCGCTTGCTACGGTTAATGCCAATGGTAAAGTAACTGCTAAGAAAAATGTTTCAGGAACGGCAACGATTACAGCAACTTCTACAAAAGGAGCACAAAAAACAGATGTTTATTATGTAGAAGTAAGCCCAGCAGTTTCAAGTGTAGATATTTTGGTAGATGGTGTATCTGTTAAAAATACAAAAGTAGGCATGGATTTAATTAAGGGATATACAATGGATGAAGGCAAAACGTGGAATAGTAATTTAACGCTTTATGCATCGGTTGCAGATACTTGTGATAACAGGGTAACATGGAAATCAAGTAAAACTGCGGTTGCTACAGTGGATGAAAACGGTAATGTTGAGATAAAGAAAAATGGTACAGCAGTAATTACCGCAACAGCGACTGACGGCAGCGGGAAAAAGGCAAAGGTAACACTTGTTATTGCAAAGCAGATAACGAAAATTGAACCAGAAGATGGTATTCAAGATATCTATGTAGGATATAAAAAATCTGTACAATTGAAGCTGGCATACAAGCCATTGGCTGCGACAACAAAAAAGGTTACATGGGAAAGTGCAGATAAAAGCTTAGTATCGGTTAATAAAAATGGAAAAGTAACGGTAAAGAAGCCATTTGGCAGCGGAGATTATGATACGAGCAGCGATAACAATGTTATTATTACGGCAAGAGCCGCAGACGGGGGCAAAGCGTTTTGTGAGTTCCGGATTCACTTCGTGGCACCTGCGACAAAAGTACAGGTAGTAGAGCGTATGGATAATGTCGATAAGGAATATGTATCCATTGTAGGGATTGATATTGATACTAATGACGCAAAGACTACACTGAAAGCAAACCTAACCAGTACAAACAGTTACGCCTATCAATATGGTGTCAGCCAGAAAGTAACATGGAAGACCAGCAATGCAAGTATTGCGGAAGTTACGCCGAATCTGGATGGAAGCTGTACGATAACAGGACTGAAAACCGGAAAAGTTACGATTACAGCAACGGCAGCAGACGGAAGCAAAAAATCAGGCAAAGTTACGGTATATGTAGGGAAACTGATTAAAAGCATTGAAACAACAAAGGATATTCAGGAATTTAAAGATGCGGAAGGCAGAGAAGTGATAACGCTGTATGCAAAGAGTATTAAAAATAAAAAGACGCTGCAGCTTTCGGACAAGCTGATTGTGAATCCGATAACAGCAACCAATAAGAAACTGACGTATAAGAGCAGTAATTCAAAGTTGGTATCTGTAAATTCTTCCGGGAAACTAACTGCGAAAAAGAGGGGAGCCGAGGATGTTATTATTACAATAACGACAAATGACGGTTCTGGAGTGAAGAAGGAAATCGTTGTACGTGTATTGCAATAATTGTGCAGAGCGGATACCAAAATTAGAAGATAGTAATAACAAAAAGTAATAACAAAATAAAAGACAGCAGATGTACATTTGTTGTTTATACGGATTCCCGTGCGGAGTAAATTTGCTGTAGAAGCGCAGCATGGGATGTGTGTCGAGTAGGGGAAAAGAGAACATTCTCCTACTCGATTTTTTGTGGAATCCAAATATATTGCGACAGTCCCACAGCCCCAAGGTATTAACAGCCCCTAAAGTGCTACAATTTACACCTACGCCGATTCTTATCAAATTATAAGTTATTGAGGTGTGAATTGTAACAGATTTTGCACACAAAATGCTAAAGAGCAAGCATTTTGGTGCATAATTTCCACTACTTTGGCGTGGGTGTGAAAAGTAACCCTAAAGTAATATTATAAAAAATATAAATGTTCACATACTAGAAATTATATGAAATCTATGTTATCATTCTAAAGGGATTATATTTCTGATAGTATGATTTTATGAAAATGAGGTCAATAATATATGTGCGGAATCGCAGGTTTTTGCAATTATCCTACCAACTGGGAGAAAAATATCCTAAAAATGAACGAAAGAATGCATCACAGAGGGCCAGATGCGGGCGGGATATGGGCAAGTGATGATGCGAAGGTGGTACTGGGGCATCGGCGGCTGTCCATTGTGGATTTATCGGAGAACGGAGCACAACCGATGCATTCTGCATCCGGAAGATATGTGTGCGTATTTAATGGTGAGATTTACAATTATAAAAAGATACGGGACAAGCTGCTTGCGGAGGGAAAAGTTCGTGCTTTCCGCGGCGGTTCGGATACAGAGGTTTTGCTGGAAGCCTTCGAGGCGTATGGGGTAAAGGAAACGATTGCCATGTGCAAGGGAATGTTTGCCATTGCACTTTTTGACAAAATAACTGGAAAGCTGACCTTAATTCGTGATAGAATTGGAGAGAAACCACTTTATTACGGATTTGTAAATCATAACTTTGTGTTTGCTTCGGATATTGGCAGTATCCGTGTATTGGAGGATTTTCATAACGAAATTGACACAAAGGTTTTGCAGATTTATTTTATCCACGGCTATATACCAGCGCCGTATTCGATTTACAAGGACATTTATAAATTGGATGCAGGCTGTATGTTGGAAATTGAAGCACCTTATCAGAAGCCGAAAATCAGTACCTATTGGTCGGTGCGGGAAATTGCAAAATATGGAGAAGCGCATCCTTTTCAGGGAACGCAGAAGGAGGCGGCAGACGAACTCGAACGGCTGCTGCGGGCTTCTATTCGGGAGCAGATGGTAGCGGATGTGCCAGTTGGTGCTTTTTTGTCAGCAGGAATTGACAGCAGCACGATTGTTGCGTTAATGCAGGCGGAAGCTTCCAATAAGGTCAGAAGTTTTACAATCGGTATGGAAGACCCTAAATATAATGAAGCAGTTTATGCAAAGGAGATTGCAAAGTATCTGGGGACAGAACACACAGAACTGTATATTACGGCACAGGATGCGAAGGCAGTAATTCCGAAATTGGCAGGAATTTTCGGAGAGCCGTTTGCGGATTCTTCGCAGATACCAACGTATCTAGTCAGCAAAATGACGCGGGAGCACGTTACCGTTTCGCTTAGCGGCGACGGAGGGGATGAACTGTTCTGTGGATACCTTTCGTATTCTTCCATTCAGCGGATTTGGGGGAAGATGAAAGGAGTTCCTTATGGCTTGCGGAAATTTTGCAGCCGTTTGCTAATACATTGCCCTTTGATAAAAAATAACCAAATTTTGCAGACAAAATCGTATCTGCTGGGTGCAAAAAGTGCAGAACATCTGTATGAACTTTCCAATGCGCAGGAAGCGTCCAATGTCAATATCGCGCTGGAACGTGAAGTTTATCCATATAAGCATAACAGCAATCCTTACGGGGACTTAAAAGATCCACAGAGCAGCATTATGTTAATGGATATGGAAGTCTATCATCCAGATGATATATTAGTAAAAGTGGATCGGGCGGCAATGGCAGTTTCACTGGAAACAAGAGTTCCACTGCTTGACAAAGACGTTGTAGAGTTTGCTTGGACACTTCCTATAGAGTATAAGAAGCAGGGGGAATCAGGAAAGCTGGTGCTGCGGGATGTACTGTATCGTTACGTTCCCAAAGAAATAATGGATAGACCCAAGAAAGGTTTTTCGATTCCGATAACGCAGTGGCTGCGTGAGCCAGAGCTTCGGGGATGGGCGGAATCTTTAATTGACCGAGCAACACTAATACAGCAAGGGATTTTAAATGCAGATGAAGTTTGGCGGATTTGGAATGACTTTATTGAAAACGGCAACTGGCGTATTCAAATATGGTATATTTTAATGTTCCAAAGCTGGATGATTAAGGAATGGTGTAGGGCGTAAAAAGGTTACAATTGATGCACACAAAATGCCCCAAACAGGTATTTTGACGCTGGTTTCGACACTAAGCAGCAAGTGTAGGGTGCTGGTGTGAAACAATGTCATTAACTTAAGGCATTTCTGACCGAAACTTGGTTGTGCAAAACCTTGAATTGCCAGACATTTTCTAATGCTGATCAGGGGGCAGAAGGCTTAAGTTAATGACATTGAGTGTGAAAAGAAACATAAAAAGAAACACGGACATTCTTAGGTTGTTATGAGGAGAAAGGAAATATGGGGAAACAGGAGAATTGTGTAGAGAATACGGCGGGAAATACCGCACAGATTATGAATTATATTAAGATTGCAAGACCAGACCATTGGATAAAAAATGTATTTATACTGCCGGGTCTGGTTTTGGCAGTAATCTTAATTGGAAAACCAGAGGATATGGTAAGTTTTGTGTTAAAGCTTTTGGCGGGCTTTTTTGCAACTTGTTTTATTGCATCGGCAAATTATGTGATTAATGAATGGCTGGATGCGGAGTTTGACCAGTATCACCCGACAAAGAAATACCGTCCGGTAGTAAGTCAAAATATGAAATTTTCGCTTGTTATGGTAGAGTATGCAATTTGTATTGTCTTGGGGCTGGCATTGTCGCTTCCAGTTAATATTCCATTTCTATTGACAGAAGTGTGGCTGCTGGTTATGGGCGTGCTCTACAATGTGAAGCCGATTCGTACCAAGGACATTGTATATTTTGACGTTTTGTCAGAATCCGTAAATAATATGATACGTCTGCTGTTAGGCTGGTTTATTATCTGTGAAAATGTTTACCCGCCTTCCAGCATTCTGGTTGGATATTGGATGGCAGGTGCATTTTTAATGGCTGTAAAACGCTATGCGGAGTACCGCATGATCGGCGACCCGAAGCTTGCTGGTTCCTACCGCAAATCGTTTGCAAAATATACCGAGGAAACATTGCTGTGTTCGTCATTCTTCTACGGGCTATGCGCTACATTCCTAATCGGCATATTTTTATTAAAGTACAGAATCGAGTATCTTGTGGCAATTCCGGTGCTGTTTTTCTTATTTTGCTACTATTTGTACATAGCCCATAAACCCGATTCCGCCGCACAGAAACCCGAAAAACTTTTTCGTGAAAAAAAGCTGATGATATTGGTCGGAATATTGGTGGTACTTTTTGTCGTATTAACGCTTGTAGATATCCCAATAATGAAAATGTGGGAAAACGCATTTTTCATCCCAACAGGACGTTAGAGTAGAGCAGAGAAAACTAAGAAACCAGTTGGGTTCGCAACTGCGAGATAGAGTAGAGTGGAGAAAGATTAAAACACAGTTGGGTTCAAAACTGGGCGTTAGACTTTACATATGCGGGAGGTTTTTATGAATCATGTATTTATGGGGCGTGCCTCGCTGTTTGCATATCGGGCAGTTATTTTTGACTTAGACGGCACGTTGTATTATCAAAAACCGTTTCGTAAGAAAATGCTGTTGTACTTGATAAAGCATTTTATCTGTCACCCGTCGCGTGTAAAAGATATTTTGATTATCAAGCGATATCGGGAAGTGCGGGAGAAGTGGGAATCCATTGAGAGGAAAGCAGTGGAGAATGGTTTGGATTTGGACAGCCGTCAATATACATATGTTGCAAAGAAAATGCACACTTCGCCGCAGCGTGTGCAAAAGGCAGTACAATTTTTTATGCTGGAAGCTCCGCTGAAACTGCTGCCGCAATTTCAGGATAGAGTACTGGCAAAAACCATTGAAAAATTGCGGAAAAAGGGTATTATCGTTGCCATTTATTCTGATTATCCAGTGACGGATAAGCTGAAAGCACTTGGTATTACAGCGGATAGATGCTTTACTTCGGCGGATAAGGAGATTGGCTGTATGAAGCCTGACCCCAAGGGATTGGCAGTGATTTTGAATACGCTGGGGGTTGATAGAAAAGATGCGATTATGGTTGGCGATCGCCTGGAAAAAGACGGAATGTCCGCACAGCGAAATCAAGTGGACTATTTAATTGTGTCGCCATCCCCAAAGGAACGGCAGAAATTAAAGGATATTTTAGATTATTCTGAAAGAGATACTGAAAAACGTTAAGCGATTTCAATTTCTATACAACTGTCTTGCATAAGCGGACAATATGTGCTGTGTAGAAAGGAAAATCTAGCATTGGAGTAAAGACTGCGGAAACCGTCTTATTGGGAGGGTTTCCGCAATTTTTTATCAATAAATCCGATAAGCTGCCCCATATATAAGCCTGCCACATAGACGATAAAGATAGAGGGGAGAAGCAGTATGCAATATAGCGTTAAATCGGGATAATCATATCCGCAGTATTTCATTGCATCAGTAACCCCTTTGACACCATACCAACAAATAAACGCATGCACTAAATACATTCCATAGGAATTTTTGCCGCACTGTGCCAGAAAATCTGTGAGAAACTGTAAGATTCCTCGGTTTTTGTGGCTTATTGTGTTTTTTTGACAAGGAAGAAGCGATGTCTTGCGGTGTTCCCAATGAATCATGCTGACGGCAAGCCAGTAAAAGGAAATGCCTACCAGTGAGGGGAGGTAAGTATAGCGATAATTTTCTTCTGGAAGCAGATACAATCGGATTGCCAAAACACTTGTCCCCAGAAACAGCGCAATGGAAAGCAGCAACGGGCATTTTTGGGAAAAGCATTTTCTTTGGTGTGGGGTGTTACTGTCGATATTATTTTCCTGAAAATACAATAGTATCCCAAGCAAAAAACAGGGAAGCTGATTTGTAAAAAAGTAATACAGGAAGGAGTTGTTGTATGGATACAAGCTGCCTTCGGACGCAATAGACCACTGTTTTAGCAGAATATGGTTTAGGCAGAGGAACAACAGCGGCAGGGGGAATATCAGAAACCGGTTTACTGTATGCAGTTTTTGAAACAGTGTAACCAGGAGCGGAAACAGCAGGTATAATATAAATGTCGTACCGATATACCAGCCTCCGGGAAATACACTATTGATCGCATCAGGATATATTCCATGTACAAATAGGACATTTGCAAGAATTGCCTTGGGCGAACGGTTGATAATAAATCCCGGCGAGTAGTGAAATATATCCATAAGAAGAATATTAAGCAGATAATTTGCTGCCAGTATTATTAGAAATCCGGGCGCAAGACGCAGATAACGGCGCAGTATAAATTTTCCGTATAAAACAGGAAAGCTTTTTCGCTGTTCTTTCTGTATAAGGTGATACCATGAATAGCAGAGTGCCATTCCAGACACAAAGAAAAATAATTGGCATCCCATTTGCCCGTAATTAATAATCTGTCGGAAACCCGTCATATCTTTCATAATAAAATGGCGGTTGTGGACAATAATAATCATAACAATGCCGATTCCCTTTAGAATATCGAGTGATCTTAGGGTTTTGTTCATATTTGCAGCAGCTCCTTTTCGTATTAATTTCGAAACAGTTCTTTAGTAGTTTATCACGTTTTGTGCTGTTTGAATATAGAAAAGTGTGATATAATAGCCAATAAATACGTATCGAATGTTTTGTATACGGAATGGCATAAAGATTTGCAGTTTTTATCAATTAGGGGGCAAAATAAGAAAACATATGGCAGCGGTTTTTTTGAATTGGATTTATATTGCAGTGACAGCATATAGCTTGGGATTTGCTTTTTCTAAATTTACAGAGAAATTTTTTCACTATGCGCTACGAGGAATAGACAGCGTGCTGTTTGCGGGACTGGTTCTTGCGACGGTTTATGCGCAGTTTTTCAGCCTTGTATATAAAGTGGGGCTGGCAGCCAATATTGTTATGGCTGTATTCTGTGCTGGAATTGTGTTTTTCTTGCGCAGGGAAATTGCGGTACAGTTAAGAAGTGCTTGGTGGGATAGTAGTGTTTTTAGCAAGGTGCTGTTACTGGTGCTCATTATCGTGTGGGGATATTGTACTTCTAGGGGGTATATGCATTACGATTCCGATCTATACCATGCGCAGAGTATCCGTTGGATTGAGGAGTTCGGTGTTGTAAAGGGATTGGGCAATATTCATGTTCGTTTTGCATATAACAGTTCATTTTTTGCGTTGTCGGCGCTGTATAGTTTTGCGTTTTTATTGGGGCAGTCATTGCATACGGTTAACGGATTTATTGCATTGCTGTTAAGCGTAGAGGTTTTAAAGTTGGGAGAGATTGCAAAGCGCAAAAGTGTGCTGCTGTCAGATTTTGCAAGGCTTGGCGCATTTTATTATCTTACTGTGATTTACAGGGATATTGTGGCACCAGCTTCGGACTATGCAATTATGTGTGTGGTGTTTTTTATTTTAATAAAATGGCTTGCCCAATTGGAGATAGATAGGAATGCGTGTGTACCATTTGCGCTGCTCTGCGTTGGAGGAACGTTTGCTGTATCCTTAAAGTTGACGGCGGGGCTTTTGCTGCTGCTGACAATCAAGCCTGTTTATCTGCTGATAAAGGAAAAAAAATGGCGGGAGATTGCAGTCTATCTTGTAATGGGGGTGATAGTTCTGACACCGTGGGCAGTGCGTACGGTTCTGATTTCGGGATATCTATTGTATCCGTTTCCGTCACTTGACTTATTTGCAGTGGATTGGAAAATCGGCGCAGAAGCCGCGGCTTTGGATGCCGCAGAAATTAAAACTTGGGGGCGCGGGCTTAATAATGCCGCATTAGTGGACTTGCCGATAACACAGTGGTTTCCCAATTGGTTCCACACAGCGCTGCCAGTGGTAGGGAGGCTGTTGGTGCTTGCGGATATCGTCTGTGTGGGGGTGTTTGCGGGCTTGGCAGTTTATCTCTTCTTATCGAGGACAAAGTATCAAAAAAACATGATTATGAAGCGGAATAAAATAGAATCTGGATTGGATGAATTGCTTGTGCTTGGAACGGTAGGTGCGTCCTATCTCTTCTGGCAGTGCTCCGCGCCGCTTTTGCGCTATGGATATGCATATGTACTGTTAATGGCAGTATTGACGTTTGGGATAGTATGGATATTAATACTACAAAATATAGAAGAAAAAAATGCCAATTTCCAAAGAATAGCAAGTACTGAAAAAAAGAATAGCAATATTTCTATAATTACCAGTAGAATAGGGATGTTCCTAATTGTTATATTTACATTGACGAAAAGCGTTTCAATGGCAGGCTATATCATAAGCACAGCAGATAAACCATATTATTTGCAGCAGAGTGATTATGGTACGTATGTTTTGCATAGCTATGCGGTAAATGGCGTTACGTTTTACTATCCGGAAACAGGCGATCGCGTAGGATATCAGCAGTTTCCGGCAATTCCCAGGAAAGTGGATGTCGCATTTCGTGGAAATAAGATAAAAGAAGGCTTTTATGGAAAATAAAATTTATGTGTTATGCTATCTATACAAAATTTAGAAAATATTATAAAATATGGTAAGAAGTTATTTTTTGTATGAGGAAAGGCATGGGCGTGAGATGAAAAAGAGTGGTAATGTAAAACTATTTTGTATGGAAGTAATTATAACAATTACGGCAATTACAGCAAGTATGGTAAACACACCAAAAACCGCATGGGCATCGGAACTGCTTCCCACAGAGCAGGCGGCTGTACTGCCAGAGAATACTGCTGCAGTCGCACCAGAAACAGACAGTGCACAAGCGGAGAATATTGCAGCACCAGAAGCAGGCAATGCACAGGTGGGAAATGCAGCAGCGTCAGAAGCAGGCAGTGCACAGGTGAGGAACACTGCAGCAGGACTGGTATCGGAAGCAGACAGTGCACAAGCAGAGAATACTGCGGAAGCAGCACCAGACGCAAGTGAGGCACAGGCGGAAAATACTGCGGCACTCCTTCCAGCACAGGAATTGCCGGCGTTTTTAACACAGACCCCATCCGATCATGAAACGGCGTTACTGCAGTTTGCGCAGGCAGAAGTTTATATGCAAGGGCTTCCCTTAGAAAAGTATCATATTATCAATGTACTTGGGGATTCTATTGCTGAGGGAATTGGCGCGAGCAGCAAGGAGAAGTCGTTTCCTTCTGTATTGGCGAAGCTGACGGGCGCACAAGTCAATAATTATGGGGTGTCGTGTTCACGGATTACGGATATTGTTTCTGATGTATCCAATCCTGGTTCTTTTGTTGACAGAATGTACCAAATGGACAAAGCTGCCGATTTAATTATTGTGTTCGGCGGTACGAATGATTTCTGGTATGGTGACTGTCCTATTGGTAAGCGCACGGATACCAGCCCGAATACGTTTTATGGGGCTTTAAATACGATGATAACGTATTTGCAGAGTACATATCCGAACGCGGATATTGTATTTCTGACACCCTATCAGCAGAGCAAGGATGCTGATGAAACACATTCTTACAAAAGAAGTACTTACGGGAATTTTGGGACAGGTACTTTGAGTGAGTACCGAACGGCAATGCTTGACCGCTGCCAGTTTTACGGTGTGCCTGTATTGGATTTGTATGCGGATTATGAACTGAATACTGTGGATAATCGAGATGCACTCGCAAGGTATGGACAATACCTTTGCGATGGCGTGCACTTAAATGATGCAGGATATAATTTTTTAGCAAGAAAAATTTATCAGTTTATTATGCAGGATTTTGCGGATTATACGCCTGTTTATACGCAAGTAAACAATATGGTCTTTGAAACGGCGGCGCTTCCGAGTATGATATGCGAAGGTGGTTTTCTATTGCCGGATGGTTCGATTCTACCGAGCAAACCCGATCATGTGCCTGATCCGTCTATGCCGCTGAAACAGTTGTATCACTATCTGGTGATTGCGGCGTATTTGTAAATGATATGAAAAGGTGTTTACCTGTCAGAGATATTGTGCTATTATGGAAATTAGTGTCATAGAATCGGTGTGCCGTCAGTGCTGGGGAACTGGCGGCATATGCGGACAGTGGAGGTAGAGAATGGACGCTATCAAGAAATATTGGCATTGGATACTGGCAGGGAGCATCTTTTTTTGCGAAGCGGCTGTATTGCTGGTATTGCGGGAACAGATTTATGTGGGAATCTGTGATAACTTAGATTTGTTTATTACACAGCTTAAAATGCTGCGAGATCAACAGGCGTTTTTTGCACATGGGCAGGCAATGCCGATTTTGCAGGGAATTGACAGGAATTATTTCCCATCAGAGTTTTCTCTATATAATATATTGTATTTTTTGCTGCCAGATATTTATGCATATATTGCTGGAATATTGTTGAAAATGCTTCTGGCAATGGGATCTAGTATTTTGCTGGCAAAGCATTTGTTAGGTGCAAAATACGCTAGAACGGAGCAGATCGTTGTGCTGGCAGCGATAGCATTTGCGCTTTTGCCGGTATATCCGATGTATGCGTTTTGTTTTGCGTCGATGCCGCTTGTATTGTACCTTTTGGTACGACTGTATGAAAAGGCGGATTGGCGACTGTATGGGGCATTGTTTTTCTATCCATTGCTTTCTTATTTTACGTTTTTTGGCGCGTTTCTATTAGGATATATACTGATTGCTGTGATTGTACTCAGCATACGAGATAAAAGGATACCTTGGCGGCTGTTGGGAGGTTTCTTGGCGCTTGCGGCTGGGTATGTATGCTTTGAATACCGCTTGTTTGGGATTATGTTTTTCTCGCAGACAGAAACGATTCGCAGTACAATGGAAACAGCCAGCTATAATGCAGCACAGCTTTGGCATACGTTTACAGAGGTGTTGCTGCACGGCTTTTCCCATGCGCGATCGCTGCATACAGTTCTTGTGCTTCCGGTCTGTGTAGTGTATTTTATATGGAATAATATCATGTATATCCGCAGGAAACAGGCATATAAAATCGCAACGGATGTGTTTAATTGGACGATACTGTTTCTTGTGTTTAACTGTGCAGTATATGCATTGTATTTCTGGGAACCGCTGCGCAGTTTGGTAGAAACTGTTTTGCCGCCGTTAAAAGGGTTTCAGTATGGAAGAACGATATTTTTTAATCCTTTTGCATGGTATTTCGCGTTTTTTATTGTGCTGCGGAAAATATATCAAAAAAGAAAGAGCATTGCCTGTGTGCTTGGACTTGCGGCAATATTGATTGTGGCAGGCACACAGTGCGAGTACAGTGATTTTTATAATACCATTTACTGCAATCTGTACAAGCTTGTAAAGCATACAGAAGGAAATCAGCTTAGTTACGGTGAATTTTATGGAAAAGATTTGATTAATCAGATAAAAGAAGATATTGGGTATACGCCGGATAAGGGCGCGTGTGCTTATGGGATGCATCCGGCAATGCTTTCTTATAATGGAATTACAACAATAGATGGTTATTGCGGGTACTATCCGCAGGAATATAAAGAGGCGTTTCGAGAGGCGATTGCGCCGACGCTTGACGCAAATGAAAATTGGCAGACATACTATGATACATGGGGCTGTCGTGCGTATCTTTTTTCGGCATCTGGTGAAAATACGTATGATTTCGGTGCTAATGCCAAGGCAGACCCGCAGGAGATATTAATGGATGCAGATGCATTAAAGCGGCTGGGATGCGATTATATTTTTTCAAGAGTGGAAATTACAAATGCAGAGCAAATGGGGCTTACATTTATAAAAGAATATCATTGTGAAGGTATCCCCTATGATATTTATCTGTATAAATTATAGTTTTATGGCAATACAAAGAGATGATTTGGAAACAGTTCTCGTTTGGCAAGGTTGAAATAAATAAAATGGACAAGACGAAATGGAGGTTGTAAGAATGCAGACAAATAAGAAAAAAGTGTTACTGTTTTATCCGCCCGGAGCGTTGTTTCAGCGAGGTGAGGATCGGTGTCAGCAAAATATTGACGATGGTTCTGCACAGGCGATGCGAGCCTGCAATGATTTAGGCTATGCGGCGGCGGTACTGCTTCAAAGCGGTTATCAGGTAAAACTACAGGATTATCAAACACAGGGCGATACATTTGAAATGCTCGAAAAGGACATGGACGAGTTTGACCCGGATATGATTATGATGAGCATTACCAATACCACGATTTTTGATGATATCAAGGTAATTAATAGGCTATGTGAGAAACATCATCCGATTGTTGTATTAAAAGGAGCGCTGTTTTTTGCGCCGGAACAGGCAATGCTGGATATGATTGATTTCACGAATGTGGATTATTTAATCGGCGGCGAGATTGATTTCTGTATCGGAAAAATTGCGGATTATTGTTTCAAGGGTATAGGAAAGCCCGAAGAAATCAATAATATTCTATATAAGGATGCAGAAGGGAAAATGATTCCTACAAGGTTCCATGTATGGGATGATGACCTTGATGCACAGCCGTTTCCGGCAAGACAATTGATGAATAATTCGCTCTATATCCGTCCGGATACCAAGGAAACAATGGCAACCATTCAGACAGCACGCGGATGCCCGAGTCAATGTGTATTTTGTTTAACCCCGGAGATTTCTGGCAAGCGGGTGCGTTTCCGCAGTCCGCAGAATGTACTTGAGGAAATGATAGAGTGCTATGAGCAGTTTGGAATTCGCAACTTTTTCTTTAAGGCAGATACCTTTACGATTAATCCGGAATGGGTGAAAGAGATGTGTGAATTGATTATTCAATCGAAATTATATGGGAAAATTCAGTTTACGGCAAATTCACGCGTGCGTCCATTAAAAAAGGAAACATTGGAATTAATGAAAAAGGCAGGCTGCTTTTTGGTAGCATTCGGCTTTGAGTCTGGCAGTGATGAAATGCTGCAAAAAATGCGTAAAGGTGCAACGGTTGAAGAAAACAGGCAGGCGGCACACTGGTGTAAGGAAGTTGGACTTCCATTTTGGGGGTATTTTGTTATCGGATTTCCTTGGGAAACAAAAGAGGATATTCTTTTAACGAAAAAGTTGGTGTTGGAAACCGATCCCGATTTTATTGAAGTGACAATCGCACTGCCGTTCTATGGTACGCCAATGTATGAAACTTGTAAAAAAGAGGGACTTTTGGCAAAATCAGTATTGGGAAGTGATTTTTTCCATTCCAGCACAAAGGGAACCATGCACCTTACCATTGATGAAGTCATGAAGCTGCGCAAGGATATTTTGTTAAGTTTCTATTTAAGACCACAATATATTCTTCGAAAGATGAAGGAGTGCATTACCCAGCCAAGCGTATTTGTGCAGTATGTAAAATATGGGCTGAAATTGGTAGTGAATTTGTTTAAAAAACAATAATAATAGAAGATGTTACCGTTTAACAAGGTTGAATGGTAACTACAAGGGCAAAGGGATTTGCATAGAAGGGGCGTGCGCAGGTAAGGAGCATATTGGAGAGTGCGTTCAATAGTAATAGTACGCAGATAGGATGATAAAATGAAATTAAATAGGAAAATCAATCTGCCGGAATGGCTTACAGCGGCGGCTGCATTTGCATATTATTGGATTATGGCACTTTATAAACTGACTCAGGCGCCGATCTGGCAGGATGAGGCGATGGAATTTTACTGCTCAGTGCCTGTGCGTGGGGCTATCCGCGGCGTAACAGAATATGCAACAATGTATGAACGTATGGCGCATATTCAGCAGCAGCCGCCACTCTACAACTGGCTGATGTGCCTGTGGCTGCAAATAAATGAGGGCGAATGGTGGTATCGCTTTTCGAGTGTTATTTTTGGGTTTGCGGCGGCAGTAGGTTTTTATGTGGTGCTGCGCAGGCTTTGCAGCCGATATGCAGCGGCATTTGGTGTTGTGATTTATTCGAGTATTTTTATTATTATGTATTATATTAAGGAAAGCTCCGAATATTCGCTGCTGATAATGCTGCTGATATGGCTGATTGATATTTATTTTTTAATGGAAGAAAAAACGACACCTGGCAGAATTACAGCGTTTGTGCTGTTGTGTATTGTAGCGGTATTTACACATTATGGCGCAGTATTTGTGGTCGCAGCGTTTGCCGTAGGGGTTTTGATCCGCCTTTGCAGACAGCGTGATTGGAAAAATGTAAAACTTTGCGGCTTCCTGTATCTTTTATCTGCTGTTGCGGGGGGACTGCCGCTGGTGCTGTTGTTTATTATTCCACAGTCTGCAAATCAGGTTTCCACGCTTTTTGCAGAACAGGAAATTATTATTGAGTATGGGAGTATTTTTGGTGATTTTATTAATAGTTTGATCTGTGTATTCCGGTTTTTTGCGATTGATATTGATCGTGATTGGGTAAAAATCGGCGGGCTGATTCGTGCGGCAATGGTGGTAATTGCCATAATTATGGCGTATACACTGGTTAAGACGAAGAAAAAAGCGTTGCAGAACTTTTTTTGGTGTAATGTAGCTTCCTATTTGTTGTATTATAGTATTACAAAACTTAATATATACGCATATGGCTGGTATGGAAACCGATATAATTTATTTTTGTTTCCATTTTGGTTTGTTCTAATTGTAGTGTCGCTTTATGAGGTTGCAGTTGTTTTAAAAGAATCAGACAAAAACAGGAAAGTGCCACTTGGAAAACTGGCTGATTTATATCGTATTGGGCTGGTGCTGGCGGGGATTTTGTACTGTGTATATGGTGATTACCGCATAAGCAATCATTGGGCGAAAATGGATCTGCGCGCAGTCGTTGCCGCTTGGTATGAACGAGAGGGGTATGCGGTGCCGACACTGTTGGATTTCCACCAAAGATACGCGTTTGTATATTATTTTACGCATAACGGGCAGTATCAAGAAACACAGTGGGAAAAAATTGCATATAATGACGAATTGGAAACGTATCATGCAGGAAACGACACCAAACAGTGGAAGGAATATTTAGATAGGGAATATCAAGGTAAAATTCCACAGCAGTTATTTGTTGTAACAGGACAGTGGAATGGTCTGGTTGATACCTTTGTAGAAATGGGATATCATGTGGAAGCCGTAGTCGATACTACAGCGAAGCTATATTATATGGAAAAAAATCCATAGATTAACGTTACGTTATTGGCAAACTGTAGTGTTCACCAGTATAAGTAGGGAATAATGAATAAGAATAAATATGCAGAGCGTTGAAAGGGAATTGTTTGGAAAGTAAGGCGTCAATAAGCGAAATTGGAATAAATTGCATAAAAAGAGTTTTTCGTGCTGTGGTTTTGCTGGCGGCTGGGATTGTGGCAGGATATGGATTGTTGACTTTGGTTTATTTACTTCCTACAAAACCAATGCAGGCAAATATGGCTTCAGCAGCGGACTTGTTTGATAAGGAACGGGAGTACTACCGCGTAATTACCGGATATATCAGCACGCAGTTGGACAATTATACCGATACATGGATGGTTGGAAATGCCGTTTTTGCGGATAACGATTTGCCGGTTTGGAAACAGGCTCTTGCGTGTACAAGAGCAGAGTATGGAGAAGGACCTTTAGATGGATTGATACGATATCTGTCGGGAGAGGAGGGCTATACAAAAGTCGAGTACACACGATATTGGCATGGATATTTGGTACTGCTTAAGCCGTTGTTTTTGTTGTTTGATTATGCGGATTTGCGGGTAATCAATCTTTTTGTGGAGAGCGCATTGGTTCTGTTGGTGTTTGGGGCATTTTGGCAGAGAGGATTTGTGCGGGAAGGGATTGCGTATTTCATTTCTTTACTGTTTCTAATGCCCGTGGTCGTGCCGTTGTCAATACAATTTTCGATCGTGTTTTATATTGCCAATGGTGCTTTGCTGGTTCTCCTGAAATGGTATCAGCCAATTGCGGATAGCGGGCATATGGGGGATTATTTTCAGATTGTAGGAATGGTGACGAGTTTTAGCGACTTATTAACGTATCCAATTGCTGCTTTGGGCATGCCGTTAGTCTGCTTGGTACTATGTAAGGGCAGAGAACAATCACAACGTAGACTGCTTAGAATAGAGGAATCCGGGCGCAGCTTGCAAACAGTAGAAGAATCTAAACGCAGACTGCGACCAGTAGAAGAATCTGCTCACAGAATGCGAACAATATGGGAAAGAATAAAGGAGATTGTTGCTGCTTCTGTTTATTGGGGCTTTGGATACGGTGCAATGTGGGCTGGCAAATGGGTGCTGAGTTCGATTGTTTTGGGGGATCATACAATTGCAAATGCACTTTCACAAATAGCAATGCGATCTTCTCATAAACAGGCAGGAGAAACAATAGGCGTTTTTACAATCTGGCGTAGGAATATTGAATTTTACTTTGAAAAACCATATTTGCTGCTTATTACTGTATGTATTGTGATAGCCTGTTGGGTATTGTTTCGGAATCGGAATAGGCTGGGAACGCTGTTTTTGGACGCAATTCCATTTTTGCTGATTGCCTGTATGCCTTTGGTATGGTATGCTTTGGCAGGACAACATTCGTATGAGCATCATTGGTTTACTTTTCGTGGGCTGATGGTCAGCGTATTTGCTTGCTTGTGCTGTTTGGGCAGAAAGGAACAGGGTGCTTGAAATGGTGATTATTCATGTAATGGGCGGGCTGGGAAACCAGTTGTATCAGTATGCTTTATATGAGAAATTCAAGCAGCTTGGCAGAGAAGTAAAACTTGACCTTTACGCCTACAAGGGGGCAAAGGGAGAGGACAGAGAATGGCGAGAACTAGAGTTGGAATGGCTGGACGGGCTTTCCTATGAGGTTTGTACGGACAAGGAACGTACGGATTTTTTGGATAACAGCATGAAACTGCAGGATCGGGTACGGCGTAAGATTTTTGGCAGAAAGAGCCATATGGTGAAGGAATCCGATGCCTATATGTCGGAGCTTTTTGAAATGGATAATGTTTATCTTTACGGTTTTTGGGGATGTGACAGGTATTATACAGATATTGAAGATATGCTGCGAAAAAAAATCCGTTTTCCTGTTAGTCAGAATCCGCAGAATGCGGCAGCCAATGCCGCTGCAATGGAAGCAATGGAAACGGAGGAGTCTGTCAGCCTTCATATTCGACGGAAAGATTATTTAACGGTCGCAGACGGAAAACGGTATATGGGTATTTGTACCGATAAGTATTATCAGGCAGCGATGAACTATATTGCGCAGCGGGCAGAGAATCCAATATTTTATATTTTTTCGGATGATGCAGACTATGCAAGAACACATTTTAGTGGCGCCAATATGCGTATTGTGGATTGGAACCAAGGACGTGAGAGTTTCCATGATATGGAGTTAATGAGTCATTGCAGGCATAATATCTGTGCGAACAGTACCTTTAGTATTTGGGGAGCACGGTTAAATCCCAATCCTGCAAAGATTATGGTGCGTCCGCTGCGCCATGATAATTATGAAACAATGGAAACGGCGCAAATACGGGAGAATTGGAAAGGATGGGTATTAATTGATGCAGATGGAAAGCTGTGCTGACTTGATTTCCATTATTGTTCCGGTTTACAATATGGAGCAGTACTTAGAAAGGTGTATGGAGTCTATTATTAATCAGACATATCCAACACTGGAAATTATACTGGTGGATGATGGATCGACAGACCGTTCGCCGCAGCTTTGTGATGCATATGCTAAGAAAGACAGTCGGATTCGGGTGGTGCATAAGCCAAACGGAGGGTTATCGGATGCAAGAAATGCAGGACTTGCCATAGCGACAGGAACATATATTGGCTATGTGGACAGTGACGACTGGATCGAGCTGGATATGTACGAACGTATGTACAGTGCATGTGTAGAGAATGGCGCGCAGCTTGCAGTCTGCCGTTATGCCAGTGAACACAGTGCAGATGCTGCCTGCCATAGTATGGAATCGGGCAGTGGTACGGTAGTGCCGCTTTCACGGGAGGAATTGTTAAAAATTTATATTTGCGGGCATGATAAGTATATTATCTATAATTCCGTATGGAGTAAGCTGTTTCACAGGGATTTGGTACAAGATATGCTCTTTCCAAAGGGTAGAAACTCGGAGGATATTATGTATACGACAAGGGCATTTTGCAAACTTAAGAAAGCGGTTTATCTGGATACGAGTCTGTATCATTATGTGCTTGACCGTGCAGGAAGTATTATGAATGTTACCAAAGGCGAGCGGATGTTTTGGGATGAAATCCCGTTTTGGCGGGAACATATTTCCTATATCCGCGAAAACGTATCAGATACAATGGGGGATTTGGCGGCGTATTATTTTTGGCGACGGTTGTTATTTTATTATATTGATATGATGCAGGCTGGAAAACAGGGAAAGGCTTATGCAAAGAGGCTTGTCAGCGAAGTGCGTGTAGATAGAATGGAAATTGATAAGGTTTATCATAGTGCCATTGTATCAAAGGGGGATTTTGCCAGAATGAAATTATTTTTGTTTTGTCCGCCGCTGTATGCATTGACCGTTCATTTGTATAACAAAATTGTGATTCCGCTGCGGCGGGGAAGGTATATTACAGTAAGGAGAAACAATGCTTTTTAATTCCTATATCTTTGTATTTCTATTTTTCCCGTTAGTGATTTTGGGATATTATGGATTACGGTGTTTGGGCTGCCAAAAGCTGACAATGGGCTTTCTGATAGCAATGTCCATGTGGTTTTATGGCTATGATAATATATATTACTTAGGTATTTTGATCATTAGTATTTTTTTGAATTATTTTTTGGTACAGCTAATGGGACGTTTTAAACGTAAAGTACCGCGCACCATCGTATTTTTAATCGGAATTTTGCTGAATTTAGGGATTTTGTTTTATTATAAATATTATGATTTCTTTATTGAAAATGTGAATTATGCGGCAAAGACAAACTTTGGGCTGCTGGGGCTTGCGCTGCCTTTGGGGATTAGTTTCTATACATTTCAGCAGCTTTCCTATGTGATTGACGCTTATCGGAGGGAATGTGAGCAGTATAGCCTGTTGGAATATGCAGCATATGTATCCTTTTTCCCGCAGTTGATTGCAGGGCCGATTGTGTACCATGATGAATTAATTCCACAGTTTCGCAAGAAATTTTCTTCTTTAAATTATACGAATTTAAGTAAAGGAATCTATGCATTTGCTCTTGGAATGGCGAAAAAGGTACTGATTGCGGATACTTTTTCGAAAGTGGTTGTGGTAGGCTATACAGATGTGGGTGCATTAAATATGGTCAGTGCATTGATAGTAATGGTTTGCTATTCTTTGCAGATATATTTTGATTTTAGTGGTTATTGTGATATGGCACTGGGGATTGGATATTTATTTGATATGGAACTGCCAATCAATTTTAACTCGCCATACAAAGCAGCGTCCATTGTCGAGTTTTGGGATCGCTGGCATATGACATTAACGCGGTTTTTTACAAAATATGTATATATTCCGCTTGGCGGCAGCCGGCGGGGGCGTGTACGGACATATGTAAATATTTTCATTGTGTTCTTTGTCAGCGGCATATGGCATGGCGCTAATTGGACATTCCTTTTATGGGGGATGCTTAATGGCATTGGCAATGTACTGCAAAAGATTTTTGGGAGGTTTTTTGGTTGGGTACCGCGTGCCGTGGGTGTGCTGGCGACGTTCGGTTTTAGCACTTTTGCATGGAGTTTATTTCGGGCAGAGTCTATTGCACAGGCAAGAAAACTTTGGGGACAGCTTATGGTTGTCGGAGATGGCACAATCTATAAGCCAATTACCGATGCATTTAACGAACTGACAGAAGTGAAACTGCTGGGAAGGCTGGGATTTGGCGGTGTAATTGACCAAGCGCCTTGGATTTGTTTCGCAGTCTTTATAATAGCAGTGACAGCAGCTTGTTTCTTCCTGAGAAATACACAGGAAAAAGTGCAGGATATGCGTTATACAGCATGGCGTATGGCAGCAGTGATTGGCTTGCTAATGTGGAGTATTTTGTCGTTGTCGGATGTGAGTGAATTTTTGTATTTTAATTTCTAAATGATTTTGCAGAGAGGTTTTCCAATGGAACAACAGCAGAAAAAATGGTTTATACGATGTATCGGGCTGTTGGCGGCGGCGGTGGCGGCAGCGGTGCTTTTGGTGTGGCTTGTAGACCCGTTGTTTCACTTCCATAAGCCATTTCCGTTTATTTCTTATAATCTGTATGATGAGCGTTATGTAAATGATGGGATTCTACGGCATTTTGACTATAATACGGTGATTATTGGAACATCCATGGCACAGAACTTTAAGCCGAGCGAGGTTGAAGCACTTTTTGGCGGAACGTGTGTAAAAGCGACATTTTCCGGCGCAGGTTATGCAGAATTATCCGATAATATTCGGCGTGCACTGGAGCGCAATAAAGAATTGCAGACGGTAATATGGACAATGGATTACAATGCTTTGATTCGCGAGGCGGATTGGGGGCAGTATGACGAATACCCGACATATTTGTATGACGATAATCCGTTGAATGACGTTTCCTATATTTTTAATAAAACGATATGGTATCATTATGTATTGAAAAGTTTATTAATGACCTTGACAGGTACGCCAAGCACAACCATGGATCAATATGCGTCGTGGGATAAGGAAACGGGATATCAGCATATTATGGCAAATTATAATCGTTGGGAAACGCGTGTCGATATGATTGCGGGGCTGGACGCACAAGCAAAGGCAATGGTGGCAGAAAATGTGCAGAAAAACTTCGTGGATTTAGTAAACGATTATCCGGATAAGACATTTTATATTTTTTATACGCCATACAGTATTTATTATTGGGATTTCCAGAATCAGGAGGGGATGATGCAGATGCAGTTTGACGCGGAGCAGATTGCAACGGAACTGCTGTTAGAATGCCCGAATGTGAAACTCTATAATTTCCACGATCAGCATGATATTATTAATAACCCGAACAATTACCGTGATAAAGAGCATTATTCAGCAGAGATAAATAGTCAGATCCTAGAGTGGATAGCCGACGGTAAGGGGCTTGTAACAAAGGAGAATTATAAAGAACGGTTAGAGCAGGAGAAAGATTATTATCTGCATTTTAATTACGAGCAGATGTTTCAGCCATAAGCATAGAAAGGTATGATGTAAAATGAGGGATATCGTAAAGAAACTCAGATATATACTAGATAGAAAGCAGAAAATCCATATTTGTTTTTTGGGGATTATGATTTTTATTGGCGGGTTATTGGAAACGCTGAGTGTTTCTGCTTTGCTGCCTGTTGTAGGGGTGATAATGGATCCTGTGAGCGCAATGGAAAACAAATATTACAGAACAGCAATGGAATTTTTGAAGATAGAGGATATAAAAGGTTTTACGATAGCGCTGTGTTTGCTGCTTATGGTAATGTATATATTAAAAAATGCGTTTCTGCTGCTGCTGGTCAATGAGCAAAATCGATTTATTTCTTATAACCGCAATAAATTAATTAGTCAAGTGCTGCGAGAGTTTTTAAACCGTCCGTATGAATTTTATCTTGACGCAGATATTCCTACCGTCTTTCGCCTGACAGACAGTGATATACCAAATGTTTTTCATATTCTATTATCACTGATTTCAATGGTTTCGGAGGCAATTGTATTTGTCTGCCTGTCTGTAATCCTTATTTTGCAGGATTGGAAACTAATGCTCTTTGTTATTGGTGTATTTGCTGTTATTACGATATTTATGTTGAAATGTTTAAAACCAGGGCTTTCTGCACTTGGCGCTAAAAATCTGGCGATACAGTCAAGAATTGCAAAGTGGAGGATTCAGGCAATCTACGGAATCAAAGATGTAAAGGTGCTGCATCGTGAAGCATTTTTTGCAGATAATTATGAAAAAAATGGTAAAATTGGTGCGGGGTACAGCCGAAAACACGCTGTAATCAACAGTATGCCGCGGTTAATTATCGAAACGGTGTTTGTTGTAAGTATTCTGGGATATCTGGCTATGTATATTCGTTCGGGTAACGATATTACAAAACTACTTACATTGCTGACAGCATTTGGTGTGGCGGCAATTCGTATGATGCCCTGTGTTAACCGCATTAATACGTATATGACAGATATTTCTTATTTTAAGCCGTGTCTTGATTACGTGTACGAAAACATGAATATCAATGAAATCAGCAAAAGAAATAATCAAACGCTGCGTCCTGTTGATGAAAGCAAGACGATGCAGCTGAAGGATAAGATTGCATTAAAAGATATTGTGTATGCATATCCCAATACAGACACATTGATATTCGATCATGCCAATATGGTAGTGCCTTGTGGGAAATCCGTGGGGATTATGGGAGCTTCAGGAGCAGGAAAATCAACGATTGTGGATATATTGCTGGGACTTTTAAAGGCACATAAGGGCAGTATTACTTGTGATGGTGTCGATGTATTTGACAATTATCCAGCGTGGCTTTCGCAGATTGGCTATATTCCGCAGTCAATTTATTTAGTGGACGAGCCGATCCGCAATAATATTGCATTTGGGATTGCGGATGATGAAATTGATGATCATCGCATTTGGGAGGTGTTGGAGGAAGCACAGTTAAAAGATTTTATTCAAACGCTTCCCGAAGGGCTAGATACCACGATCGGTGATAGAGGTGTGCGTCTTTCCGGCGGGCAAAGGCAGCGGCTTGGGATTGCGCGGGCACTTTACCACAATCCGGAAATTTTGGTGTTTGATGAAGCAACTTCTGCGCTGGACAATGAAACAGAAACAGCTGTTATGGAAGCCATTAATAGTTTTCATGGTAAAAAAACAATGGTTATTATTGCACATAGGCTGAATACAATCGAGAAATGTGATATGATTTATAAAGTGGAGGGAGGGAAGATTTTGGAAACGAGGTTGTAAGGTATTACCTGCAATTGGCTTACAGGCTTTTAACAGTCCAGCTAAGAAATGTCAAGTAATTTTGAAAAATATTTTTGTTGGTCGGTAAAGTTGTGAAGGCGCACGAGAGGAAGTTTTATGAGTGCCCTTTCGAATAAAAGTTTCTCTCATTACAGGTGTGCCGAAGCGACTTTACCCTTTAGTGCCGTCGCGCAGCGACTATTAATAGGAGATATAGAATGCTCAAACATGCTTATTTGATAATGGCGCATGAGGATACACTTGTATTAAGGCGGCTGATACAGCTTTTGGATAACGAGAATAATTGTATTTATATCCATATTGATAGAAATTCTCGTTTTAGGGATACAAGTCAAATACAACAGCTTGTAAAAAAGGCAAAATTAACGATTTATCAGAAGTATAAAGTATACTGGGGAACGAACAGTATTACTCTTGCAGAGATTTTTTTGCTAAAGAAAGCAATAAAAAGTGGTTCTCACTATTATCATTTTCTTTCCGGTGCGGATCTTCCAATTAAGAAACAATCGGAAATACAAAATTTTTTTGAACGCAACAAGGGGAAAGAGTTTATCCACTTTGGAACGGAACAATATCAAAAGGATATTGCCAGCAGGTATACACCTTATCATTTTTTCACAAGGCAGCTAGGACGCAAAAGAGAGAAAAAGTTTTGGGTGGATATGGAAACGTATTCCTTGGCAATCCAGCGGCGACTGCATATTGACAGAACCAAAAGAAAAGCATATTCCTTTTATGGAGGCGCAAATTGGTGCAGTATTACAGCGGAATTGGCGCAGTATATTGTGCAGCATTATGGAAAATATAAAGGTGCATTTCGCTGGACACAGATTAGTGATGAATTGGTATGGCAAACAATTGTTATGGATTCGCCCTATTGTGAGAATCTTTATAAAATTGGAAAAAATAATGATTATACGGCCTGCGCGCGGTATATTGACTGGAACAGAGGGACACCGTATGTATTTCGGACGGAAGATTTTCCAGACTTAATGCGTGCGGAAGAATGTATGTTTGCACGTAAGTTTGATGAAAAAGTGGATAAAGAAATTATTGAAAAGCTATATCAGACGTTGATACAATAATGCCGTTTGCACAATGGTATAGAATGGCTAATAGGAGATTTATGGAAAATAAACCAGTGATTGCTACGGAACTGTTAAAAGGACAAGGACTTGGAAACCAGTTGTTTTGTTATATTACAATAAGGTGTATTGCTTATAAAAACGGTTTTGATTTTAGTATTTTAAATCGGGAAATTTTTGCAAACAATATCCATAGTAATAAGGGGATGTATTTTATGGATATTGACTGTGGTTTAGAGCTGTCTAAAAGTGCCTTTAAAAATATATATTATGAGAAAGAGGATAGGATTTTTATAGGAAATTCAAAGCACGATATCGAACATGGATGTTATATCAGTGGTGCGGACAAAACGTTTCAAGATCTCGCGCATACAGCGCTTTTATATGGAAATATGCAGGCAGAAGCGTATTTTGGCGCATATAAAAAAGAAATTAAGGAATGGCTGAAAGTAAAACCGGAATATGACTGTATGGAATATTCCAGGGAAAATTTGTGCATTATCAATATTAGAGGCGGAGAATATGCAGGGAGTCCGGAGTTGTTTTTGCGGCGCAGATACTGGCTGGATGCAATGCAATATATGCGCAGGAAAAGACCTGATATGGAATTTATGGTAATTACAGATGATACGACTGCTGCAAAGCGGATACTGCCAGAGGTGCCAGCATTCCATTTTGAATTGTCAAAAGATTATTCTGTGATAAAAAATGCACATTACTTAATCCTTTCTAATTCAACGTTTGCATTTTTTCCTGCATATACCAGTGAAACGGTGAAGTTTATGATTGCTCCGAAATATTGGGCAAGACATAATGTATCGGACGGATATTGGGCATCCGAACAAAATATTTATTCGGATTTTTATTATATGGATCGGAAAGGAAAATTATTTACCGCAGAGGAATGCCGGCAAGAATTGGAAAATTATAAGAACAAGTCCACGAAATATCAGAAAATCGGAAAGCCGTTGTCAGGATTGGCGAAAATGATGGCAATTATAAGAAGCCAGTGTCTGCGGTATGGTGATTTACTGATAAGAATGATTCGTTCCTTAAAAAAAAGGGTGCGGCGGCTGGTTACAGGGCAAAAGCAACAGATTTGAACGAAAACAGGTATTTTAACTACTGGTATATTAGATACCCCAGTATATAAATAGGAAGCATATAGATGGGAGAATAGGGAATGGCAGCAGAGAAGCGAAAACTTCCCAATGTGACGCTGGCAGCGATGACGAGTGTGAATATTTGGGCAACCATAAAAGCAATGGAATACAGTATGCGTGGCATTGCGTTTGGGGATGCGGTACTGATTACACATAAAAAACCGTTTGGACTTCCCAAGTGTATTCGTTACAGCCATACGGATAAACTCAACAATATTGATGACTTCAATTACAAAATGGTTTATGAACTGGGAAGTCATATTCATACGGAGTTTGTCTTAATTGTCCATGCGGATGGTTTTGTGGTACATCCGGAATTGTGGCGGGATGAATTTCTGGATTATGATTATATTGGCGCGCCTTGGCCGCTCCCGCCAAAAGGGGATACAACAACGTATCGCGATATCAATGGAAATATCTGCCGTGTAGGGAACAGCGCTGGTATCCGCAGCAAGCGTTTAATGGATTTTCCCAGAAAGGCAAAGATACCATGGACGGGAGAGTATGCATACGGTAAAATGTGGTATTATGAGGATGGATTTATCTGTTGTAAAATTCGCCACCTTCTGGAAGCGGAGGGAATGCGTATCGCACCTTTGGAAGTGGCAAAGTATTATAGTCATGAAAAAATGATACCAGAAGTACAAGGCATTACGCCGTTTGCCTTTCATAAATGGGAGGGAACGAATGCGCAGTACCCCAATTTTATCAAAGAACCGATTCGGAAAAAATGCCAAAAGGTATTTGCAAAATTTAAGAAATCGTTTTTATAAAATCGAAATAACAACGGTTTTCATAACTGTAAAGAAATGGCTCTGCAAAATGCGCAGGGGGATTCTTTACGGTGTAGGAACGGAAATATAGGGAAAGGGATTAAATACTAAAAAATGTTAAGATTTTTCAATTTCTACACAACCTATCTTGCATAAGCGGACAATATGTGTTGTGTAGAAAGGAAAATCTAATCGTTTTTGAGTATAAAAGAAGTATGATAAAGTTAGAGAAATGGAAAGATTTGGCACGGCAATATCAAGGATTTACAATTGTTGTTATTGCTGAAATGATAGTGTTGTTGGTAATGATTGCTGCTTCTTTGGGAAAGCCTGCAACATATGTACTGGATAAGAGTAATTTAATTGTGAAGGACACGGCTGTAACGACCAATACAGACGGGAGTTTTTTTATCACAGGGAGAAATGATACAGAGCCGTTTGGAAGGTGGATTATCAGCAGCGAGAAGTTGAAATTACCACATGGGATGTATGAGCTTACAGTTCATTATAATTCTGTGCTTTACGATATGGAAAATGGCGGCGGCAACTGTGATGATATGACAGGGGATATTACATTGGTATCTGCTGATGATTCGTTTGGGTATCAATACAATAAGATTGTATTATATGATTCCTATTCCAGTATGACGGATAGAGTTTGGGTGCAGTCCTTTACAGGCATTGATGATTTGGAAGTGAAAGTAACCTTTTATGGTGTGGGGGATTTGCAGATATCCGATATTACAATTAATGAGCTTCCCATTTGGAGATTGACCTGTATTCTGGCATGGATTCTTATTTTTGTATTTGTTGATTTTATTTATATTTATTTCTTTACTGCCAATTCCTATCAAAATAAAGTGGTGGTTGCAGGTTTGATTGCAATTATTGTTGCTTCGAGTTTGCCGCTTTTTGCAAACTTTTTGTTTTGGGGACACGATATGAATTTCCACTTGGCGCGTATCTGGTCGCTTGCGGACGGGTTAAAAAATGGTCATTGGATTGTACCCATTCAAACGGAAATGATTAATGGGTATGGGTATGCGACACCACTTTTTTATAGTCAGCTCTTCCTTTATCCTCCGGCGATTTTATATTGTATGGGGGCACCGCTGCAAGTTTGCTACCAGTTTTATGCGGTTGTTATAAATGCTGTGACCTGTTTCATTTGTTATTATTGTGTAAAGCAGTTGCTGAAAGACAAATATTTAGCGTTGTTTGGCGCTATGATTTATACCTTATCTGCGTATCGGATTGCCAATACATACGTAAGGGCAGCAATTGGAGAATATACGGCAATGGCATTTTTCCCACTTGTACTTTATGGGTTTGCCAAGGTCTTTATGGAAAAAAATGAAAATTTACGCGGGGGAGGGTATTTTTCGCTGGCGCTGGGCTTGTCTGGATTAATCCAGTGTCATATTTTATCCTGTGAACTTTCCGCATTTTTTATTTTATTGCTGTGCATGATATGTATTAAGAAAACTTTACAGCCCAAAAGATTTTTGACGCTGGCAAAAGCTGCGCTGCTAACCGTTGGAATAAATATTGGATTTTTATTGCCATTTTTGCAGTCTATGCAAATGAATATTGCAGTAAATCAGGATAAGATTAACGAAATTCAAGAGCATGGAACATATATTCTGCAAGTGCTTGGTATTTTTATGTCAGCAACGGGTGACAGTAAGAAAGGAATGACATATGAAATGCCGATAGCCTTGGGGATTGCGCTTATATTGGGATTGGGAACATTTTTGGCATGCTGTGTTAAAAAGTATGAGTGGAAGATTGATAAGAGTCCATTGATGCGTGTTGGGGCAGTGTGCGCTGGTTTTACAATTGCATGTGTTATCTTTTCACTGCGGTGCTTTCCGTGGGATAGTCTGCGCAATATTCATGAAGGCGTAGCGAAAATCTTTTGTATGATACAGTTTCCGTGGAGGTATTTGTCATTGGGAACCGTATTTGGCGTATTTGCTTCGTTAATAGGGATTTATTATTTGCAGAATCCGGTATGGAAAAAAGTGGTTTGTGGTGTTATGGCATTATTGACTGTTTTGAATATGGGGCATTTTTATGTTGTATATGGCAATGAAGTGCAAACAACGACAGTATATGGTATCTTGGATAAGAATGATTATATCAGCAGTGGAGAGTACCTTCCTGCAAATACAGTAGGTGGGTATATGAATTGGCGCAAAATTGTGACAGATGAATCGGCTGTTACGGTGGAGGATTATAATTATACAGACGGTATTACGACATTTCTGTGCACCAATACCGCGGATAAGCCCAAAACCGTTGAAATTCCGTTACTCAACTACGACAATTACCATGCTTACGCGTTAGCAGATGGACAGGAGCTTGAGATCCAAAATGGGGAAAACAACTACGTAAATGTTGTTGTTGCACCGCATTATACAGGAATGGTGCAAGTGAAGTATGAAATCCCACTGTTGTGGAAAGTTTCTTATGCGGTATCAGCGATAGTGCTTATTGGTATGGCAGTGTGGGGAATTTATCATAAAAGAAAGAATCGTAAAGAAAATAATAAGATAGAACAAGATAACGATAGTGATAAAAATAATAATAGTGATAACAGTGATAGTAAAGTTACAGCGAAAACTGCGTTATAGAAAATAAAAGTTTGGAGGATTGCATGGTTTACGATTGCTTTCAGTTTTTTAATGAATTGGATATTTTAAAAATAAGACTTCATGTATTAAATCCAGTGGTGGATAGGTTTGTTATTAGCGAAGCCACAGAAACTTTCTCCGGTCTAAAGAAACCATTATATTATGAGGAAAATAAGGAACTTTTTGCAGAGTTTGCAGATAAAATTATCCATGTGGTAGTGGAAGATACCCCCGAAGGGGATACACACTATCGGGATACCTTTCAGAAAAACGCAGTAACGCGCGGCTTAGCGGGATGTAATGACGATGATATTATTATTTTCAGTGATCTTGACGAGATACCCAATCCTGATAAAATACAGGAAATTCTGCAAAATTTTCAAAAGGACAAGATTTATCATTTTGCGCAGCGGCTATTTTATTGTTACTTAAATATGGAGGAAGTTTCAGGAAATCTATTATCCTATGCGGGTGAGTTTGAAGAGGTAACGCGCAAGAAATGGATTGGTTCGAAAATGCTGAGTTATCAATTGCTGCGGGAACAAAATCTGCTGCTTGGAGAACTGCGCTTTCCGGAACGCAAGGCTATTGGCATTCGTGTGGAGGATGGCGGCTGGCATTTTGGATATATGGGCGGTCATGGAGAAAAAGATATCAAAAAACGTGTGCAGGAAAAAGTGGTTTCCGCGGCACATCAGGAATATAATTCAAAACACGTGTTATCGCAAGTGACGGATCAGATTAAAGATGGAAAGGATATTTTTGGCAGAGATGCAAAGTTTGTCCGATGTGAGATCGATGAAACATTTCCGAAGTATATACGGGAGCACCAAAAGGAATTGGACTTCCTGATAATGCACGAGGAGCATGCAGGAATCAAGACCTGTCGAAAAATAAAAGTTGTTATTAAAAACATATGTTATCGAATATTAATAGGAATCAAGCGTCTTGGTAGAAAAGTATTAAAAAAGTAGTGTAGCGATTATGGAAAAGACTTAAAATAACGGCAGTTATATAAAGGAGTTAGCAATGCAGACGAATCCAAAAGTTTCCATTTGTATTCCGACGTATAATAATGCAGAGGAAGTAGAGCGGCTGCTGCAATCTATTTCTGTGCAAGAGTACAAAGATTATGAGGTCAATATTTCTGACGATTCGACCAACAATGCGATAGAACAGCTTGTTGCACAATATCCGCATATTCATTATATTCATAATCAAAAACCCTATGGTCATATTTTCAATTGGAATAAAGCGATTCAAATGGCACAAGGGGAGTACATTAAAATTATGTTTAGCGACGATTGGTTCACAGAACCGAACAGTTTGGGCGAGTTTGTAAAACTGTTGGAGGCAAATCCCAAAGCAATGCTTGCTTTTTCTGGCAGCAGGCAGATAATGGTTCGTAGAAATGGGGAGATGCAGCATGTTACGAAGGAACATTTTATCTCCTCATATGATCGCTATGCGCCAACGCAGTTTATTGAAGAACTGCGGCAGGATTATCGCCTGCTTTTTTTGGGAAACCAGATTGGAGCACCAAGTGCGACGATTTACCGAAGAGGAAACAAGCCAGCGCTGTTTGATGAAAAAAGCAACTGGGCTTCGGATATGTTTCTCTATTTTGATTTGCTTAAAGGAAATGGGCAGTTTGCCTATACAGAAGCGCCGCTGGTGTCAATTGGTGTGCATGACAATCAATATACAGAAAGCTTTTCCGAGAAAGATATGCGGATTTATAATGATTACCGCTATATGTATACAAAGTACCAGTTAAAAGAATGCAAGGAATGCCGGGAGTATTTTTTGGAAAAATATATTATAAAATACAATCAGGGAATCAAGGAAGCGAGAGCGCTGGGGATTGAAGCGCGTCTTTATCGTAAGAAACTTGCAGCAGAGTGGAAGGAAAGTGTTCGATGCTTTGTAAGACATCGTTTTGGAAATAAGTGACTGCCTGGTTGTTGGCAGTTCCTTAGAAGGGTGTGACTGTAATAAATGGAAAAGGGTTTCAAAAAAGCCGGAGAAGCTTGTTTTTGGGCGGCGCTATTTATAGAGCTTGTGATTGTGGTGATTGAAAAAAGCGCCTATACCAATCCCTATGAAAGTTTGGTATTTCGCTTGACGTTTTTACTATTTTGCATCAAGATTTTGTCCACAAAATATACGCGCGGCGAATGGCTTGTAATTATTTTGTGCGGTGGACTTGCAGTGCTGTCATATTGGATAAATGAACGAGATGAAACGGTACGTGCAGCAGTGTTAGTGGCAGCATGCAAAGATGTGGATTTAAAAAAAGAATTGAAACGAATATTGTTAGTGACTGTATTGGGCAGTGTAGTGCTATTTGTCCTTTCTGCAACAGGGATATTTGGCAGCTTTTCGATCACAGCGAATTTTGGCAGAGGTTCAACGCCGGAAGGCAGCATTGAAACACGGTATTGCTTTGGCATGGGGCATCCTAATGCGTTTCAGGGAATGTTGTTTATGATGACTACACTGGTGTTATATCTATATGCACAGAGAATGAAACTGATTTCTTTCCTGGCTCTTTTGGCGCTGAATTTGGTTTCGTATCTGTTTACGGATTCTAACACAGCAATTCTTGTAACAATATTTGCCATTTTGGGTATTATTGTGTTAAAATATATCGAACCACTGCGCCAGACGAAAATTGTTTATGCGGCGGGAGCGGCTGTTTTTCTTGCAGCGGCGCTGTTTTCTGCATATGGGGCAGTGACAGGCGTGCAGAACGCATTTATGTTTCGTTTGGATAAGGTGCTGAATGGTAGATTTCAGTACGCATATCTGATAGAAGATGCCCGTCTTGTCAATTGGAAATTATTTGCTGCACCAGAAAATCAGGCTTATTTTGACCAAGGATTTATTCGGCTGTTTTATTGGTATGGTATTGTAATCGGTTTGGGATATATTGCAGCGAATTTATATTTAATTTGGCAGTCGTGGAGAAAGAAAGATTACTGCCTGTTAGTGATTGTTGCGGCGTATGCTGTATTTTCGCTGATGGAGGCACACTTAATATCTGTATATCTGCTGCGCAATTATCTTTTAATATGGTTAGGATATTATTGGTACCAGCCATTTCAAGAGCGAGTGCAGGCGAAGGCTTAATAGCATAATAAGAAATGATGCATTATAAGAAATGCAGCATAATAAGAAATGATGCATAATAAGAAATGATGCAATATAATAAGAAATGAGGAATAAAATGGACTCAACCTCTAAATTAGTAAGCGTAGTGGTGCAGGCTTATAATTCGGCTGATACCATAGAACGAACCCTGGACAGCGTGTGTGCGCAGACATATTCGAATATTGAACTTATTATAACAGATGATTTGTCAAAGGATAATACGCTTGAAGTGGCGGCGGATTGGATAAAACAACACAAGGGTGCATTGACAAAGATTAAGCTTGTAACAACAGATGTAAATACTGGTATATCCGGCAGTAATAACCGTGCACTCAAGCAGATTACGGGGAAATATGCGATATTTTTAGCAGCAGACGACTATATGACACCTGATGCCATACAAGAATATTTTGATTTTTGTGAAAAAAATACAGGCGTTATTCCAATAGCAAAAGTTGTGCTGTTTTCTGAGGAAAACTGTGATTTTTCTTCAGTACAGGAATACTGTAACAGGTGTTATGCATTTGCACAATTAGATCAGAAAGCGCAGTACCGCAAGCTTTTGGTGCAGAATCGCATTGTATCGCCAGCGGCTTCTTTTTATCCAGTGAAATTATTAAGAAAATTAAAAGGTTTTGATGAGGCATACCGCTGGATGGAGGACTATCCGATAAATTTAAGAATTTTAAAGCGCGGATATCGGTTCGGTTATTTAGATAAACAGTTGATTTATTATCGTATTTCAGCAGGATCTATAACAGGCGCTAATCAAATCCCATTAAAAAAGACAGAAGCAAAACTTTTTTTTCGACAGAAATTTTGGTATATGGTAGGGGCTGGTATGGGATGGGAAGCCATTAAGCAGTCTAAAAGCTGGATAAAGGTTTTGTTTTTAAGAGGGAAATAAGTGATGAGAATACTGATAATTCCAGCGTTTTTTCGGACAAAAAGCCGTCCTACACTTGGCAGCTTCTTCTGGGAACAGGCGCTTGCATTGCAAAAAGCAGGGCATCAGGTAACGATATTATATTGTGATACGTATTCGGTGAAATGTATTGGGGAGTATCTTACTTATGCAGAAGAAGCACACCAGCAAGTAAAAGGTGTTGCAATTTGGCGAAAAAAAATGTTCTGTCCATTTAAACATGGAATAGAAGGGCATCGAGAAGTATTTGCAAAAGGGATTGAACAATTGTATTCCAAGTATTCTGCCAACGGAGAGAAAACCGATGTGATTCATGCACATTGTTGTGTGTGGGCAGGTTTTGCGGCAATGAAACTCTCTGAGCAGACGGGGATTCCTTATGTGATTACAGAACATGCTACCCTATTTCAACTTCATGCAGATCAAATTCGTGCTGCAAACGAGCGAATAATTGCCCAAGCGTTTCAACGGGCAGCAAAAGTAATCTGTGTAAGCAAGGCATTTGCAGGCTTAATTGCAAAATATAGAGCAGCAGAAGAAATTGAAATTATTGGAAATCTTGTAGATTGTGATTTGTTTCGACCAGCACAGCATCAAAAAAATACCAATATTCGTTTTCTAACGATATGCTATATGCAGACAGAAGATCAATTATATAAAAAGGGAATAGACGTTCTGCTAAAAGCATGGAAGACAATTGCCGATGAACAACCAACCGCAAGGCTTGCGATTGGCGGTGGCGGACAGGCTGTAGCCAAAGCAAAAGAGTGGTGTTATGCGTATGGAATATCGGATTCTGTGGAATGGCTTGGTACGTTAGAGCGCAGTCAAGTAGTGTCGCAGATGCAGCAATGTGATTGTTTTGTGCTGCCTAGCCGCTATGAAACATTTGGTGTTGTATATATAGAAGCAATGGCATGCGGAAAACCCGTAATTGCAACCGCAAACGGCGGGCCGGATGATTTTGTGGATACGAGCAATGGAATATTGATTCCGCCGGACGATATGGAAAGCCTGATTGCAGCATTTCGGCAGTATTTGCGTGAAAGGGAACTGTATCATGCAGAAATTATTCGTGCATCTGTTACGCGTCGTTTTCATGCACCGGCAATTGCTGCACAGTTAGAGCGGATTTACCAATCGTTGCAATAAATTGGGATTGCATGGCAAGTCGGTAAGAAAATGTATAGCTTGCAAGTAAAAATACATTTGCAGACGAATTTGTTTGTTTTGAAATTTGTATGGATTTTTACCGACTGCCGCGACGGAGTCAATCGGAACAACGTTAATGGAAGAGGTAGATATAAAAATGCAAGAATTATTAGTATCTGTGATAACACCGTGTTATAATAGTGAGAAAACCATAGAAAAAACGTTGTCAAGCATAGAAAACCAGACATATTCCAATATAGAATATATTATTATTGATGGCGGCTCCAGCGACCGTACTTTGTCGCTGATTGAACAGCACCGTGATAGACTCCCTAAGAACCTGCGCATTATATCCGAAAGGGATAAGGGCATTTATGATGCGATGAACAAAGGCATTCATATGGCAAACGGAAGTTTGATTGGAATTGTCAACAGTGATGATTGGTACGAACATGATACAATAGAGCAGGCAGTAACACATTATCAGGGAAATTCTTATGAAGTGCTTTATGGGATGCAGCGCAATTATCTTGGGGATAAGGAAAAAGCGATACTTTTTTTTCACCACGATTTCTTATCGGAACAGATGATTACGCATCCTACTTGCTTTGTAACGAAAGGTGCTTATCAGGCGTTGGGATTGTTTGACTTGTCGTATCGCTCCGCAGCGGATTATGATTTAATGCTACGATTTTGGCGGTCGCAAAAAGTGGTGTTTACGCCAATTTTGCGTGTTCTGTCGAATTTCCGGCTGGGCGGAATGTCCAGCAGCCAGAAGGGGGTACGGGAAAACGCTGCAATTCGCTGCCGATACCGATATATTTCCAAAAAAAGGTACTATTTTGTTGTCGCAAAAAGCTATTTGTATGAATGGCTGCACAAAAGGACGGTTCACACAGGATAGGATTTTATTACCGCTTGGCAGCATGCGGCTGGCGCAACTGAACAGCAAATCCTTTTGCCGTTCAGTATCTATGCAAATGGAGAATGTGATGATATGAAACTAGCAGTTATTTCACTCAATATAGAACCCCAAAATTTGAATCAATACTATAATTCCCAAGCAGAAGGTATGGCAAAAGCATTTGCAGCAAAAGGGCATGATGTAATCGTATATCACTTGATACCGGATTTCAAGCAGGGGACAGAAACAAAGATGCATCGTGGTGTACAGATACGATATCTTAATTGCCGCCATATCGGTAAACATGCGTTGCCGGATTATCGACAATTGGATAAAACGAGAGATTGCTATATTACTGCTTCGGACAATTATATTGCGCTGCGGCGCTTTTCCCAGTGGTGCAGAAAAAACCATATTTTATGTCTGCCCTATATTGGTGTTGTCCGCAGCAACAACGCTGTGGCATGGAAAAAGAAAGTTGTCGATATTTTATGCAATAATGTGCCGTTTTATAAAAAAAATCCAACCATTGTAAAGACGCCGGCGCTTGCCGCATATTTGCACAGTCAGGGAGCCGGAAATAATATTTATACAATTCCAGTAGGTTTAGATATGGAACTTTTAAAACAGGATTATAGCAGCTATTGTTTGGAGGATTTGAAGAAAAACTGGGGCTATGCTGTTGAAAATAAGGTGCTTTTATTTGTGGGACGTATGACCGCAGAGAAACAGCCGTTAAAAATGATTCAACTGTTTCGCAGGCTGTATCAAAAAGATAAGCAGTACCGTCTGCTTATGGTAGGGGACGGGGAATTGCGCAGGGAAGCAGAAAAAGCAATCCACGCAGCCAAGTTAGAGAAAGCTGCAGTGATTTATCCAAAGATTCCCAATAATAAGATGTGGGAATTGTACAGGATTGCGGAATATTATATAAATCTGAATCGACAAGAGATTTTCGGTATGGCAATTTTAGAAGCAATGTATTATGAAACTGCTGTTGCTGCATTTGAAGCACCAGGGCCGTCATATATTATTGAAAACTACCAAACGGGCTATTTAGTGCGCAGTTGGGAGGAATTGCTTGCACGAATTTTGGAACCTGTCAATCCCAAAATCGGCGTAAACGCGCATCAGTGTATGATTGAGAATTATACATGGGATAAGGCAGCGGAACAGATGCTGCAATGTATTGGGCAAAATTGTGAGAGATTGGAAAACAATTGCGGATAAAATTACAGGAAGCAGGCATAGCGCATATTGCATAAGCGGATAATATGGGCTGTGCAGAAAGGAAAATTGAATCGTTTTTGAGTATACAAAAGTATATAAAAGTATACAAGAGTATACAAAAAAGAAAGGTCTAGTGAGAGAAATGCAGGTAAAATGTAATGTGTTGGACAGGCAGTTTCAGATGTATCAGCAGGAATATGAGGAAGCGGCACTGCGGGTGCTGCGTTCCGGCTGGTATGTGCTGGGGAATGAGGTTGCACAGTTTGAAGAAGAATTTGCGGCTTTTACGGGTAGGAATTTTTGCGTGGGATTAAATTCGGGGCTGGATGCGTTGATTTTGTCCGTCCGTGCCCTTGGAATCGGCGCAGGAGATGAAGTGATTGTACAGTCAAACACGTATATTGCTACAGTGCTTGGTATTACGGAAAACGGCGCAACACCTGTTTTTGTGGAGCCAGATGTATACTTTAATCTGGATGCTTCTAAAATTGAGGAAGCAATAACCGCTCGTACAAAAGCGATTATGGTGGTGCATCTTTACGGACAGGCGAGCAATATGGAGCCAATTATGGAAATCGCAAAACGGCATCAATTGCCAGTGATAGAAGATTGTGCACAGTCACATGGCGCCTGCTTTAACGGCAAAATAACGGGGAGTTTCGGCATATCAGGCTGTTTTAGCTTTTACCCCACCAAAAATCTGGGGGCATTTGGTGATGCTGGTGCGGTAGTAACAGATGATAAAGCGTTTGCGGACAAAATTCGTATGATGCGCAACTATGGAAGCCGCGTGCGTTACTACAATGAAATAGAAGGGGTAAATTCACGCCTAGACGAACTGCAGGCGGCGCTTCTGCGGGTGAAATTAAAACATCTTCCTGAATTAAATCAAGAAAGAAATATCCTTGCCGCACGGTATACCAAAGGCATTTGCAATAAGAACATACAGTTACCCAAGCTGCGCAGTCACGCTGACAGTATTTATCACCAATATGTTATACAATGCAGCCAGCGGGAGGCTTTGCAGACATATTTGCAGGAAAACGGCATACAGACACAGATTCATTACCCGATACCGCCGCATCTAGCAGAATGTTACAAAGATTGGGGAATCCCAAAGGGAGCATTCCCTATCGCAGAACAGTATGCAAATGAAGTATTAAGTTTGCCGATTTATACAGGGATGACAGAAGACGAACAACAGTATGTAATAGACAAGCTAAATGCCTTTAGGAGATGAGAAATATGAGGCACTTTAAAATGGGGCAATGGTTGGCAGCAAGTCCGTCAAAAATAAAGATAATTTTATATGCGGTTTTTACGGGATTGGTATTTTCCTTAAACTACGGTGTTGTAGAAGATGAAGTGTTTGAAGCAGCAGTTGGTGCGCAGAAAGGCTTATATCAGTTACTCTATAAGCTGTTGTATGCACTGCCACAAGCAGGGGAAAACAATGGAATTGTTACAATACTAACCATATTTTTCTGCATCTGGATGTACCAAACGGCTTTTTCAATGGGAAAGTTACAGATGCAGGATCGGGTTTTAGGCGTGTTAATGGCTTTCACGTTTCTTTTTGGGAAATCCTTTGAAGATTTTGGCACTACCATAATATTGGTAACTGGTATCGTGCAAGTCGTTAAAACCTTATTGATTTTTGCTGGATATCTGCTATTTTTTCCGCAGTGTGTAAAGGTGGTTCGTTGTTATCTGAGAAAAAATCTTCCTATGCTGCAAATGCCGGATATGGATCATCCTGTAAAATACCGAAGAGTGGTATTTGTGATAATGCTTGCGGTATGGAGTCTTCATGTAATTGCATACTATCCCGGAATGTTTATGGGAGATACCGAAGATATTATTTATATGGCATATAATTACCATACTGCATTAGCGGATACGGTGGAACTGATTTCGGAAGATGTGCTGTTAGTGGATCATCATTCCGTTTTATATACCATTATTTTAGGATTTTTTGTAAAACTAGGACGGTTTTTGTTTCAATCCGAGAACATTGGTATTTTTATCTATACTGTTTTACAGGTTTTGTTTACGGCATGGGTGCTGGCGTACAGCTTATACCAATTAAAAAAATGCGGTGTAAATGCGGGGATTCGTGGGATAATTCTATTGTTTTTCTGCTTTTTCCCTTGGATTCCGCGGTATGCAATGATGGCGACAAAGGATACGCTGTTTGCAGATTTCCTACTGCTGTATTTATTGCAGATATTGGATATAATAGAGAGAAAAGAAGACAGCATTTCCATATTGCAGTGGGCAGCGGTTGCAGTCTATGCTGTGTTGATTTTCCTGCTGCGGAAAAATGGATTGTATGCTGTATTGCTGTCGCTGCCGTTTTTGTTAATCATAAATAAACGGTGGATAAAAATGGTTTTGGCAGTGTTGGTTTGTGTTTTTCTGTCGAAATTTCTTTATTCAGATGTGATATTGCCAGCAGCAAAAATTACAGATGGAAGTGTGAGTGCAGCATTATCGATTCCGTTGCAGCAGACTTCAAGATATTTAAAGTATTATGGTGATGAAGTAACAGAGGAGGAAAAAGCAGCAATTAATGCTGTGGCACAGTACGATGCGCTGCCAATTGTTTATTGGGCAAATCGTTCTGACTGGGCAAAGGGAGCATGGCGGAAAGAAGCTGATGGTGAGGACATGAAAAATTATTTTATTGTCTGGGCAAAAATGCTTTTCAAACATCCGCTTACGTATGTTGCAGCAACAGCGAATAATTATTATGGCTATTTTTATCCGGTAGTTATAGATTTGTATGAGTTTGAGCGATCCAGTGACGGCGGTATTGGCAGTGTAAATTCTGAGGGATATTTTCACTTTGCGGCGTCAGACAGCAGATTGTCGCTTAGTCTGCGGCAGATTCTAAAACTTTGGGATACGATATTAATGAAAGTGCCACTTGTCAACTTGTTATGTACCAGTGCGATATATGTCTGGATACTGGTTTTTACCTGGACAAGAAGTATTGTGAAGAAGGATAAGAAATTGTTGATGCTGGTGATTCCTATGCTGATGCTTATGCTAACCATACTTTCTGGTCCTTGTAATGGAAATATTTATCACCGTTTTACGTATCCCGTTGCGATGTGTATTCCAATTGTGGCAGGATACGGGCTGCGTAGCGGGGAAAGTAAAACAATTTCTGATGATAGATAGTCTGTATGTAACAGTTCAGCCATGCAGAATTGATTGTGCAAATTGTATGTGGGAGCTTGCTCACTAAGGACAATTTGTACAATTAATTCTATAGGGCGGACGCCCGTCATGAAATAAGTCGCCAGCAAACATCAAATATTATTGGCGAAAATATACATTCTGGCGACTTATAAATGGCATGGCTGAACGGTAACGTCTACATAAAAGGCTTGGATAAAAGGTCAGGATGGAAAGGAGTCATAGGATGATCGAACAATGCAAACTAATAGAGTTTCCGCAAAATGGTGACGAAAGAGGGCATTTGGTAGTAGTGGAAGGAAATCAGGATATTCCATTTGCAATTCAACGGGTGTTTTATATCTATGGATCGGATGCTGATGTGATCCGAGGACGGCATGCAAACTATCGTTCGGAATTTGTCTTAATTAACGTAGCCGGGACTTCAAAAGTGAAGGTAGATGACGGCGCCAATCAGAAAGTATTTCATCTCGACCGGCCACATATCGGGATATATCTGCCGAAACTTATCTGGAAGGATATGTATGCGTTTTCCAGTGATTCTGTGCTGCTGTGCCTTGCAAGCGAGCATTATGATGCAGAAGAATATATTCGAGATTATAATACGTATATTCGTATTATAAGGGACAGAGAGGCGTTAATAGGGAATCCATGAATATAGGACTATGCGTTGAAATAGGGAATCCATGAATATAGAGGATTATGCGTATAGAAATTGTGAATCCCAAAATATTGCAATAAGGAAAAATAGTACGAGTATGAAAAATTATCTAAAAAAAATAAAAAACATTCCCAAACGGATAGAGCGTGAAATAGAAGCGGCAAGATACCGCAGCGGGAAATATGCAAATCAGCTTCGGATATTAAGCTCAAACGATTCACTGCGCTATATCGAACAGCATAAAATTAGTTTTTACCGTTACGGTGACGGCGAAATTGCGATTATGATGGGGGAAGGGATTCCGTTTCAAAAAGCAGATGAACAGTTGGCAAAACGTCTGACAACTTTGCTGAAAACGAAAGAGAAGGGAATTAAAGCAGCAATCCCATATTGTTATTTTCATTATGAAAAAGGCTTAGTTCCGGCGGTAGAGGGGTTTAATTATGCAATGAAGGCACAGCGCAGATTCCTTATATCACACTGCAATCGCAATCAGTTATATTTGGATACCTCGATTACACAATTATATCAAAGCTATGAAACATACGATTTTGAACAGTATTTTGCGCGGGTAAAAAAGTTATTTTGCGGTAGAAAAGTAACGATGATATGCGGTGAGGGAATTTTTAAGAACATTCAATATAACCTATTAGAGCAGTGTGATGCTGTGACCTATCAGGAGGCACCAAGTAAAAATGCCTTTTCGGAATATCCTGCGATTTTAGCACGGGCATTGAAAAGTTCCAAAGATTCGTTGATTTGTATTGTGCTAGGACCAACGGCAAAGCCATTAGCGTATGATTTGCACAAACAGGGATATCAGGCATGGGATATTGGGCATTTTATCAAAGATTATGATGCCTATTGCAAGAAAACTTCGCGTGACGAAGACAGCATTGCGGCGTTTTATAGACCAGATTAAAAAAGGAGTATTGCGATCAATATGGAACATCATGTATCAATTATTGTATTTTCAAAGGGAAGACCCATGCAGCTTCATGCATATTTGGAGAGTTTGCTGCTGTTTTCGGATGCACGTCAGGAGGATATTACCGTTTTATGTTGTGAAACAGAAGGCATCCATTATGAGAAAGTAATGGATCGCTTTGCACAAGTACACTGGCATATCGAAAAGAAGTTCGAAGATGATTTAAAGCAGGCAGTTGCAGAAGCTGGAAGCTATATTATGTTTGGGTGTGATGATGTCGTATTTACAAGGCCATTTTCGTTGGAAAAAGCAGCAGATTATTTGGCAAAATCACCGGAAGTCTTTGGATTTAGTATGCGGCTTGGAGAAAATATTGTACCGATTCCGGTGGATGCTGTTTGCAAAGATGGTATTATGGAGTGGAATTGGGAGCAATCCAATGAGCAGCATTACAATTATCCGTGGGAATTAGACTGTACTGTATACCGCAAGGAAGATGTGGAAATGCTAATCGCAGAAGAAGAAAAGGTTATTAAGAATCCCAATTATTTTGAAGCGATTATCAATGATGATAATCGAAACAGCAAAATTCACCGTAAGTTTATGGCATGTAACGAAAAGCATGGCTGTGCGGTTGTGATTACAGTGAACCGTGTACAGGAATCTTATCAAAATGGATATGACGACAGTATGATGACGGATATTTATTCATTGGATCGCTTGTATCATGAGGAAGAGAATACCTTGGACATTGAAAAAATTGCACAGTTAGAAAACCATGTCGTGCATGTTGGTGCGGAATATTTTATTCTGCGAAAACCCAATCAAGCATATTCTGCGCAAACGCTCCAAAAAAAGAAATGGAAAAATTTGGAAAAAAAGATAGAAAAGTTTGCAAAGAAAAGCTATAATTATTTGGAAAGACGTGTGTATCGGCATGGACTGATGGAAAATAAGCTGTCCATTGCGGATATGGAACATACTATCCATACATTAGAACAAGAGAATGTAAGTTTTGTACGGATTGGAAAAGGTGAAATTGCGCTGATGCAAGGAAAAACAATTGCCGCGCAGCAATATCATGAAGAATTGGCAAAACGCTTAAAACACATATTACGGCTGCGGGAAAGCGGGCTGTGTGTTGGCATTCCTTATTATTATATTCATCCGCAGAAAAACTTAAATCCCTATATTGAAATCCATTCCTTGTCCATCGCGGATCAGCGCAGGTTTTTATTCCAGCATTGTCCGAAAGATATTAATTATTTGGATTCTTGTTTTACACAGGCGTATCATATTTATCAGGACTATGATTTTGAAGGGTATTATAGCAGAGTAGAAAGACTGTTTCAAGATCGTGATATTACAGTTATCTGTGGCGAGGGTGTTCTAGATCGGCTGCAATACAATCTGTTAGAACAATGTAAATCTGTAGAATACCAGTATGCACCTGCAACGGAAGCCTATGCACAATATAAGGAAATCCGTAGACAAGCATTACAAATTGCAAAGGATAGACTAATTTGTGTTCTCTTAGGCCCGACAGCAAAACCGTTGGTATATGATTTATATAGAAAAGGATATCAAGTATGGGATATCGGGCATCTATTAAAAGATTATGATGCTTACAAGAGAAATGGGCTTAGGACAGAGGCAGAAATTACACAGTTTTACCTGCCGGATTAAAGAAAACAGTGATAAAGTTACTGGGGCTGTCGCAATAGGCTTTGATTATACAAGATATAGCATAAAATACCATACAGTATTACAATATCTTGTATCTATTTCCCTTAATGCGACAGCCCAGTATAATATTGTGAATGTCACAAGGAGCAGTTATGCTGAAAAAAATTAACTATGTGTTGGACAAAAGACAGAAAATAAATTTGTGTATTTTATTGGTGATTATATTAATCAGTGCATTTGTAGAATTGCTGGGGGTTTCGGCAATTCTGCCAATTGTAAATATTGCGCTTGACCCATCTTATATAGAAAAAGAATGGTATCTTACGATGCTTATGGAATGGTTACGTTTTACCGATCCAAAGCAAATGCTGGTGTTTTTGGCATTCGTATTAATTGCGATATATGTTGTAAAAAATTTATATATTACACTAGTGTATTATTTGCAGTACCGATTTGTTTTTAATAATCAAAAAAGGCTTGCAGTAAAGATGATGGAGAGCTATATGCATCAAAATTATCTTTTTCATGTTTCTAAGAATGTTGCAGAATTGCAAAGAAATGTAACTTCCGATGTGAATGGATTCTTTACGGCTGTTTTAAATGCGCTGCAGTTTGTCGCAGAATTTAGTGTTTGTGTTTCTTTGGTCATTTTCTTATTTACACTTGACTTTATAACCACTATCGCAGTAGCTGTAATGGTGGTTTTAGCGGGAGTTTTCTTTGCGCTTGTCTATAAAAAGGTGCTGGTGCAGAAGGGAGAGCGCAATCGGGAATTAAATGTGCAGGTGACAAAATGGATATTGCAGGCATTTTCTGGAATCAAAGAAATAAAGGTTGCCAACAACGAGAAATTTTTTGTGCATAACTACGAAGATAATTATGGTCAGTTTGCTGTTTTGCAAAGACAGCAGTCTATGTTGAAATTCCTTCCACGACCGTTGATGGAAACTTTGTGTATTTGCGGAATTCTGCTGATTTTGGTTGTGAAACTGCAGTTTGGCGCAGATCTTGAATCGTTTATTCCCGTTTTAACTGCTTTTGCGTTTGCGGCATTCCGAATGCTGCCTTCTTTTAACCGAATTACCGGCTTTTTGGGGGGAATTATGTTTGACCTTCCAGCAATAGATGCTGTCTATCATGATTTGGCAGAGATTGCACAATTAATGGAACAGAAGCAGAAAGAAGTCGATTATACTGCGAATATTGTGTTGGAAAATAGATTGGAAATGGAGCATATTTCGTTTCACTATCCAGAATCAGAACAATGGATTTTACAGGATGCCAATCTTCAGATAACAAAAAACAGTTCGATTGCGTTAATTGGCGCGTCGGGAGCAGGAAAGACAACAGCAGTAGATATTATCCTAGGACTTTTAGAACCACAGTCGGGCTGTGTAACGGTGGATGGGATGGATATTCGCAAGCAAATGTATTCTTGGCATCAGTGTATTGGCTATATACCACAGACAATTTATCTTATGGATGACACAATTCGCGCGAATATTGCATTTGGCATACCAGAAGATGAAGTGGATGACGAACGAATCGAACAGGCAATGAAAGAAGCACAGTTGGATCAGTTTGTCGATTCGCTTCCAGAGCAAACCCATACTATAATCGGTGACAGAGGAGTGAAACTGTCAGGTGGGCAGCGGCAGAGAATTGGTATTGCAAGAGCATTGTATCGAAATCCGCAAGTATTGATTTTGGATGAAGCGACCTCCGCACTGGATAATGAAACAGAAAAAGAAGTTATGGAAGCCATTGATGGGCTTCATGGACAAAGGACAATGATTGTAATAGCGCATCGTCTTACTACGATTAAGAACTGTGATGCAATATATGAAGTGGCAGACGGCAAAATCACAAAGAAAATGCATCAGGAAATATTTGGCGCAGCGGTGGCGGCGTCGAGGCTTGGGGAGTAGTGCGTATAGCTTGTTGAAAGGATAACATATGATAGAGTTGAAAGTAAAGGAATATCAGAATAGCGACAAAGAAAAATGGGATGCTTTTGTAATGAAACATTCCATCAATGGAACATTTCTTCAAACAAAAAATTTCTTAGATTATCATAAAGACCGGTTTCAAGATGCATCAATAATTCTCTACAAAGGAGATAATACGATTGTCGCTGTGATTCCGGCGTGTACCATAGTGGAGGGCGATAGGAAAATTTTTTCAGCACACAGCGGAAGCACGTTTGGCGGCATTGTTATTGCAGAAAATTTTTATAATATTGGTCATGTCGAAGCTATAATGGATACATTGGAGAATTACTGCAAACAGCAGCAGTATTATGAAGCGCGGCTAAAATGTACCAGTGATATTTTTTCCAAACAAAATAATAATTTATTATATTATTTCTTATTTCAGAGAGGCTATACTTCTTATGATGAACTAAGCTGCTATATTGATTTTGCGTCTTATCAAGAAGATATTGCTGCAAACTTTACATCCAGCAGGCGGCGGGATTATAAATATGCTATAAAAAATAAACTTACATTTCGGAAACTGGCAAGCAGGGAAGAAATTGGTTGTTTTTATCAACTATTATGCGATAATCTTAAAAAATTTGATGCAAAGCCGGTGCATTCCTTAGAAGAAATTTTGGAATTTCACGAGGAACGCCTAAAGGAGTTGGTAGAATTTTATGGCGTATACAATAAGGAACAGATGATTGCAGCCAGCATGGTATTCCTGTTTGGCAGGCAGGTGTTTCATACACAGTATTTAGCGGCAGACCAAGATTGTTTAAAATTGTTTCCGATGAATTATTTGGATGCAGAGTTAATCCGCACGGCAAGAGCGCATGGATTTCGCTATTTTTCGTTCGGTACAAGCACACAGGCGCAGGGAACTATTTTAAATAAACATCTTGCAGAATTTAAAGAGGGTTTCGGAACACAGTATGGACTGAATAAGATATATATTAAGAAATTTTAGGGCAATGGATACGGTTTAGGGGGATTTACGCATGGCAGAATGGGCAGCGAAAAACAAGACACATCTTATATATGGATTGTGTACAATACTTTTTACACTGATTATTACATTGTCTTGTTGGAGAATGTGGGGAGTGGATATCAATGTTCCTTTAACGGGGTATCGCAATGATTCTGTCGGAATGCTGTTAGAAGCAAGCAATTTTGTTCGGGGAGGTTCTGCGCATGTCAATGTAAGTTATGGCGCACCATATCTATATGAATATGTTGGAAACTTTGGTGATTCTAGTGTACCGATGCCATTGATTTATCTTTTTTGGAAAATAACGGGCAGCGTAGAAGCTGGAATCAATCTTCATACAATTTTAAATATTCTGCTTTTGGCGGTTGCTATGTTTATTGTCTGCATAAAATTGGAAATTCATGATCTTCCTGCTATGATTGCGGCGATTGCTTATGCAGATTCAGCATATTTTTTAATGTATGCCAATACCCAATTAATGATATATAGTGCTTGTTTCTACATTCCATTGGTCTGCTATTGGATAATAAAGTTAATGCGCAGCAATGAAGAACAGATGTTTACTGAAAGGCACTTAATTGGTAACAAACCAATATTTAATACCATGGATTATATTTTTGCGGGTGCTGTAATGCTTTTTGCAGGGATAAACTCCGCTTACTATGCATTTTTAATCCTGCTTTTATTAGCGTTTGTTGGGTTGTATGTTCTGTTTGTGTCAAAGCATGTGGAGCACATAGGAATTGTAATATTTGGCATTGCAGCGGTTATTGCGGGGATTGCAGTCTATACATTGCCGAAAATGCTTGCAAGTATGGGATATCAGGAGTTAGTAGTATCACTAAAGGCGAAATTTTTTCTGATTTTATTGTTATGTGCTATTTTATTCCTTGCAGTATTTGGTCTGCTGGTTAAGAAAGTAACGCTGCATATTACAATTCGTACAGTTTATATTGCGCTGGGCGGTATAATAGGCGTTGGCGGCATATTGTTTCTTATTTTGAAAAAATATACTGATTATTTGGGCACATATGACGGGCGTAGCTGGATGTCGGTTGAAATGGGTGCGCTTAGAATTGTGAATATGTTACTGCCTGCGCCAAACAATTTTGTATCGTCTGTAAACCAGCCGTTAGAACGATTGGTTGATTTGGATCAGGGCGATTATACAATTAATGGCGTACTGGCAGGAATTGGCTATTTATATTCCCTGCTTCATATCTTTTCGTATCAAAAAAATAATCATAGTACATTACAACAGGATAAGAAAAAGGAAATATTAAGAATCTGTGGTCTTTTAAACGGCTTTATGACAATCGTTGCAATAAAAGGCGGATTGGCGTCCCTCATTGCGATGTACGTAATGACAGGCATCCGCAATTATAATCGAATGTGCATATTGATTGCGGTGTTTTCCCTGATTTCATTTGCGATACTGTTGGAAAACTGCTTTGCAATCGCGGCAAGTTGGAGTAAAAAGGCTTTTAAAAGAGCAGGATACGCAGGGTTAGGTATTCTAAGTATATTTGGGCTGATACTGTCTGTTCCTTCTTATTTTGTATATAAAACACAGTATGGTGTTCCGCCGTATTCGCAGAGAAAAGCAGAGTATGATGAATGGCAGCGGTATATGCAGGCTGTGGAAGCGCAAGTTCCGGAAGGTGGTATGATTTTGGAACTGCCGCTGACAATTGATGATATGTATTTCGGCATTTTAATGGAGGAATATGGACAGGCATATGAACTAGCAGTTCCTGCAATTTTGTCGAAAACAACCAGTTGGAGTTATGCAACAGGTCATAAAGGTACAACTTGGAAAAATGCGATTAAAGAGTTAAATAATATAGAAGACTTTTTACTCCTTACGGGTGCATATCATATTGATGGTATTTATGTGGATACATTGCTGTATTATGATGATTCCTATACAGAACTTTTAGAAGCATTGGAACAATATTTAGGAAAACCATTGGTATGTAATGACAATAGACGGTTTTTCTATTCAATGGCAGCATATAATGAGGAATTGCGTAAGCAGTATACAACGGAGGAACTAGAAAAGATAAAGGCAGAGATAGAACAACAATTTTAGGAGGCTGTATATGAAGATTTCAGACAAAGTAAAGCAATATTGCCTGGTAATGGCTGTTACAGGTATTGCAGTGATAATATATATGGTCTGCTATGGACAGGGAAGGAATCCCCTGATTTCAATAGACGCAAATAAGTCAATGGACTATTTTGTCCGCGTGTTAACGGCGAATCATGGTGTAATTGAAGTCAATATATTAGAGGCGTGTGAGTACAATCTGCAGAGTTTGGTAATGTTCGTGCTTGGAACGGTCTTCCAAAATTTCTGGACAGGAATAAATGTTTACTATATTGGTTCTTTTTTTATGATATCTGCGGCTATGTACTGGTTTTTGCAGAAATTAGAAATATCTCTTCCTATAGCAACGGGCATTGCTGTTTTAACAGCGTTTCTGCCGTTTCATGTAGACCGCGGAGAGGGACAGTTAATAACAGCAAATTTCTTCCTTGCACCACTGTTATTGGGTATGCTTTATGACCTGATTTATCAAAAGCAGACCGAGAATGGATACCGAAAAGGTTATTTGCTGTTGGTATGCATTGCGCCGTTTGTTGATGTTAGAATCAGTATTATGACAATTCTTTTGTTTGGTGTTCTTATACTGCATAGACAGGATTGGTATGCGGCGAAACATTTATTGGGGTATTTCCTTCCGTTGGTGATTTTAAGCATAATAGAAGGCGCACTTGTTTCCTCTTTGTATGTCTATCAAGTGGAAGACAGCCTGCAAATGGCACAAGGCGAGGGCTTGCGCCTTCTTGATATGCTTATGCCGATGCGCTATCATGTAATTGACCGGCTTAGCGATTTAAGGCTGAAGTATGATATTGATTTTTCCGTTAGTGGCGAAAACGGACTAAATACAATGGGATTTCTGTTTACCATAGGATTTCTTTGGAAAATGTGTTCCCTTTTCTATGGGCAAAAAGGGGATAAGCGGATTGCATGGCTTGGCTGGATCGATATTTTAGTGATTGTCATTGCCAATGTACAGGGACTTAATCTGCTGCTAGAGTATATAGGATGTCATGTTATTTATTGGAACCGCATGGGTATTTTTATCCTAGTCGGTGCAGCGGCAACGCTTGCGATTATGGCAGAACGCCTGAAAGAATGGACACAAGCACATGGCGGAAAAGCAGTAATCACGCTTGGGTATGTAATATTGCTGGCAGCAGGTATAATAGGCTTCCTCGAATTATTGCTGCGGCAGGAATCGCAGATGTTTTTGGCGTAGGAGGAGTTTCGTTTCAGCGTTTACATGGTTCCCATCATAACGGTTATGACTTCCTCATCAGCCTATTAACAACAATGCAGAATTTTTTGCCGCGCAGTATATTAAAAGTTCATAAAGGTTTTGTTGCATTAGTCGATATAAAATAATAAAATAGAGATAGAGAAGTATGAATTGTAGCAGAAGAACTATACTAACAAGGGAGGTGTTTATTATGGCAACGTCAAGTATTACAAAGAATTTTGTCATTTCTGGCAAGGAACAGGTGGAGATGTTTGTCAATGCGATTGAAGAATCTGCCAAAAACCGACCTGCTCATATACCCGTAGCCGCAAAAGAGATAAAGGGAGAATCAGAATTAAGGGAAATGATGTGGTTGCGGAAGATGAAAATAAAGGAGAAAGAAAATGGCAGGAAATGATAAGTTTTTTTCGATCAATATCCGTGAGTATTTGGCATTAGGAAATGATGAAGAAGCCGGAGAGCCAGCACTTGCTGAATTGCTTTCCGGTTTTTCCTGTCCGAAGAATCCGGATTTGGAGCGATTTTTGAAAAAGAGTGCCATAGAATTCACAAAAAAGAATCAGTCCGTCACATATCTTGTAGTTTCAGCAGAGGATGTCAGGCTGCTTGGATATTTTACACTTGCATTAAAGCCGTTGACAGTTAGGGGTGAAACAGTGAGCAATACCACGAAAAGAAAACTGTTGCGGATTAGTGAGTTGGATGAAAGTACAGATACATACACTATGTCGGCATACCTTATTGCCCAGCTCGGTAAAAATTTTTCAGAGAATGACAAAACAGACATCACAGGGGCAGAACTTCTCAAACTTGCTTGGGATAAAATTAAAGAGATACAGTATCTGGGTGGCGGTATAGTGACATTTCTGGAAACAGAAAATGAACTAACAGTTCAATGGGTTATCTGAACTGTTACGATTTTGTTTTTATATTACGCAGAGAGGAGCTATAATGAAACAAATAAAGAAAAGCACCAAAACAACCATACTTGCTCTTTCATGGCGTGACATTACTTCCCCCAATGCCGGAGGCGCTGAAGTGCATACGCATCAAATGTTAAGCAGAGCAGATCAAACCAAATACCGCATTTATCATTTGGCGACCCGAAGAGAGGGGCAGCCGGAGAGCGAAGTAATAGACGGCATAACTTATCTTAGGCATGGCAATGCTTTAACCGTAATATTGGCAGCAATGCAGTTTTATCAGAAAAATAAAGACAATATCGACTTCGTAATTGACCAATGCAATACCCACCGTTTTTTCACGCCGCTTTGGGTAGCACCGCAGAAAAGAATCTTCTATATTCATCAGCTTACCAAAGAAATCTGGGATTACAGTGCGAAATTCCCGTTAAGTAAAATGGGGAAGCTGCTGGAAGAAAGTTTCCTGCGCTTAAACCGCAATGATCCTGTAATTACGGTTTCGGAGTCAACAAGAGATGAACTGGTATCAAGAGGGTATTATTTGGATAAAATAAAAGTCATTCACAATGGGGTATTTTTCACGCCATGGAAACGGGAACAGTGGTGCGAAAAGGAGAAAGCGCCAACTTTTATCTATGCTGGACGTTATTCGCCCTATAAGGGGATTAACGTTGCCGTAAACGCGCTTGCCAAAATAAAAAAAACATATCCCAATGCGAAACTCTGGATAATTGGCAAGAAAGACCAAGAATATGTCAACAATAACTTAATGCCGATATGTGAGAAATATTCTCTTATATGGGAAGATGTGCAGGACAACCGTTTAGAAAGCGGAATAAAAGGCGATATTATTAGCTGGGGATATGTTTCTGAGGAAAAAAAACTGGAACTGTTGAGCCGTGCTTGGGCTTTGGTCTTTCCTTCGATTCGTGAAGGCTGGGGAATCCCTATTACAGAGGCTGGCTGTGTCGGAACGCCGAGCATTGCATTTGATTCACCGGGTATCCGTGAAGCTGTTAATTATGGCAATGCTGGATATTTGTGCACAAAAAACACAGTTAATGCATTAATGGAAGAAATGGGTATGGTAATTTCTGACAAAATGGTATATAGTAGTAAGAGGGAAAACGCTTATCAGTTTTCATCGCAGTTTCGTTGGGATAAAATAGGAAATGAGTTTGATGCGTTTCTGGAGGGAGTGAATCAATGCCATTATTAAATGACAATGATATTAAGCGTGATGCAATGCTATTATTAAACGACGATGATATGAAAACAGAAAAAATAGATGGTGTTATCTATAATATGTCACCATCCGGCGGATTTATGCACAGCCAGATTAATGGAAATATATATCATGCATTGAGAAGCCAGCTTAAAAACAGTGTCTGTTCTGTATCTATGGAAAATCTCGACCTGTATGTATCTGACAATGAATATATGATTCCGGATATTATGCTGTTCTGTGATCGAAAGAGAGTTATTCATGATAAGTACAAAGGCGTACCGCGATTTGTAGTAGAAACATTAAGCCCAGCAACAGCATATAAAGATAGAACAGTAAAGATGAAGAAATATGCAAGTTTGGGTATCGATGAATATTGGATAATCAGCCCGAAAGAGCAATCAGTAGAACTTTATTATTTAGAAAATAATGTTTATCAGTTGACTGCTTCCTATATTTTTCAGGAGGACAAAGCGGATAAAGCATATAATGCGGACACAGTTCTGGCACTGAGGGCAATGCCTGCAGTTACGCTTACTTTGCAGGAAATATTTGAAATATAATGTTACTGTTCACACAGAACTTAGTATAAAAATTCATTTGCATAACGAACGTAGATCATATTACAATTTTTTCATGAATTTTACTGGAACAGTAACGATATAATCATAGTGAGGACAAAATATGGATGATATGCCATTAATTTCTGTAATTATACCAGTATATAATGGGGAAAAACGCCTGCCTAAATGCTTAAAAAGCATACGCGGACAAGACTATCCGCAGGATAAAATCGAAATCATTATTGTGGATGACGATTCTACGGATGCCACCGCTGCGATTGCAGAAAAATTTCACTGCATTGTTACACGAAATGGAAGCCATAATCCGGAGCGCGGCAAATCCATAGGAATCGAGAAGGCAGCAGGGACGTATTTATTTTTTATAGATGATGACAATATTTTGACAAAGCGCGACTGGCTCTCAAAACTGGTACAGGCAGTTATTACAGAGGACTGCGTCGGCGGACAAGCGGCGTGGTTTCGCTTTCAGAAAAAAGCAAGTCTGCCAGATAAATATATGGCATTGTATGGCTGCGGCGATCCTGCAATCTTTTATCTTCACCGAAGGGATCATATGATGCGCACAGAGCAAAAATGGAATCTGGGCGGAACTGTTTTAAAAGAAACACCACAGTATTTCAAAATTCAATTTGATGAAGAAACATTGCCGACAATCGGATCGCAAGGCTTTCTGATTAAGAAAGAATATGTAGAATTAATAAAATGGCAGCCGTTATTTTTCCATATTGATGCCAATGCCGATTTAATCCGCAAAGGTTATCATAATTATATTATCTTAAAAGAAGCCGTGATTCACAATCATTCTGATAGTTACTGTGATTTGGTTGGAAAAATCCGCAGAAACTCGAAACAGCTTCAAAGCGGAGTAGGAGAGGAACGTTCCTATTCTTATCATCTTACAATGCCAAAGATGATAAAACTTGGATTAACACTGGGAACTTTTATCATACCATTATGGGATAGTATAAAAGGCTTCCTAAAATATCCCTCCATCGCATGGTTTCTGCATCCAATTGTATCCTTCCAAGTGGCTGTAGAGTATACAATCGGTGTTCTGTCAGATTTAAGTATTGTTAAGAAAATACAATAGTTATAGATAAAAATACAAATGTTTGGCAGTATTGTAATTACAGTTTTTAATAACCAAAGTAATATTTTGGGAGAGTTTTATGAAAAGTCAAGACCTTTCAATTATAATTTATTCCTGCTGGAGAAATCGGGATATGTGGGACATTTTTTCTACATTATTCCGAAAATATTGGAGCGACTGCCCTTATCCCATTCTGCTCGTGACAGACGAATACCAGCAGATGGATAAACAGTATGTCTTTACACAAGTAATACAAAAAAATGACACATGGGCAAAAATGATAAAAGAAGCCATTCAACAAGCAAAAACCCCCTATGTCAGTCTATGGATGGACGATTATCTGCTCTGCGATGCTGTGCAAAACAGTGATATAGAAAAGCAATTAAAACGTGCAGTAAAAGCAAATGCCGCCAATATCCGCCTAATTGAGTCGCCAAAGTGCTACGGTCATTGGAAGAACCAGCGCAATATTGGGTATTATAAAAGAGGGGAAGCATATTCCTTGAATACACAGGTAGGAATATGGAACAGTGACTACCTGCTTCGGACATTAAAAGACGAGTGGAGCGCATGGGATTTTGAGCGAATTGCCTCTTTAGATAAAACAGTGGATAAGACAGCAGAAAATCAGCCGATTCTAGTGGCATTGGATTATATATTCCCCTACGAAGAAGGTGTCCGCAAAGGCAAATGGATGCAGCAAGGTGCAAAATTATGTAAAAGAAATGGCATCGCAATTGATACAAAAGTTCGCCCGATTATGACCAATATGGAAATGGCAAAAATATTTTTCCAAGGAGCTGTGTTGGATTGGAATGCGAATTTGGTGCTGAAAGTGCAGAATATGCTGGCGCATGGGAAGCGCGTAAAGTAATTTTAAGCGTGCGGCTGGCGCAACTGTACAGCAAAGTTTTCTGCTGTGCAGTATATATATGAGAAGAATACAAGAACAGCATTTTTTTAGCAATTGTTTGTATTGCTGTAGGTGACATAACGGCAAGTGTGTAAAGATTTTGTAAGCTGCCCCAATACGCCAGCTAAGAAAATCTAAGTTACACACTGAAGAATGCCAAGTGCAGGCATTCTTCTCATTGATTGTTTGTGCCGCTGAGGCGGCATGACTGGAAGTGTGTAGAGAAAATCTAAGCGGGCAAAAATACCCACTTAGAATTCCTGGAATGCACACGAAAGAGTATAACCTTATGGAAATTAGAGGAATATTAAATGCAGATAGAAAGACTAATACTGTACGATTTTAGAGGCATACACGAATTAGAACTTGAATTAAACGGAAAAAGTACAATTTTATATGGAATTAATGGTGTCGGAAAATCCAGTATTTTAGCAGCAGTCAATCTATTGTATGCAAATATTATAAATAAGATTGTCAATCAGAAATTTAAACAATCCATAAAATTTGAGGAGTCTGATATTAAATATAAAAAAGCAGCAGCAACCATTGCGGCAGAGTTTGGATTTGAGGATACAAAAGAAACCTTCTGCTTTAGCAGGCAGAATCATCGCGCAAATACAAAAGTGATAAAACCAGTGAAGAACCAGTTTGATGAATTAATTGATCATTTTAGACAATTATATATTGGGAGGGTAACCGTTGACGATGATAATAATCTTGTATACCAAAATGAAAAGTTTAATCTTCCAATATTTATAAATTATGGTGTAAACAGGCTAGTCTTAAAGACACCACTGCGGATCAATAAAAAGCAGTCGTATGGTCAGTTTGCGGCTTATGAGAAAGCGATTGAGAATCAAATAGCATTTGACCGATTATTTGAATGGTTTTTAGAACAGGAACTCTATGAAATACAGTTAAAAAAGGAAAATAAGGATTATGAAGATATCTCATTGAAAGCAGTGAAAACGGCAATGTTGGCAATGCTTGATGGATATAAAGAGATTCATATTGCAGTAAAACCGTATTCTATGAAGGTTTACAAAGGGAATGAAGTGTTGGATATTTTACAACTCTCTGATGGGGAAAAATGTACGCTTGCATTGTTTGGTGACTTGGCAAGAAGGCTTGCAATCGCCAATCCATCTATGGGAAATCCCTTAGAGGGAAGAGGGGTAGTGCTAATAGATGAAGTGGAACTGCATATGCATACACAATGGCAGCGAAAAATTATCAATGTTCTGAAAAATACTTTCCCTAATATACAATTTATCATTACAACACATTCGCCGCAGGTATTAGGAGAAATATCATCGGAATTTAATGTAGTTTCTCTGCGCAGAGAAGGCGATGAAGTCCTTTGTGAGCCAGTTTGTCCTTATTTTGGAGTGGATTCTAATGTAGTACTAGAGGATGCGATGTATACAGATTCAGTTAGTCATATTGTGAAAGAAAAAGTTAACAATATGTACACGCTGTTAGACAATAAGCGCTATGATGAAGCAGAAAAGGCTGCCGATGAAATAGACCAAATTACTTTAAAGAGAAATGTAGATACAGTTCGGGCAAGAATGATTATTAGAAAAGGAAGAAGAATCAATGCGATATATACAAAAGAAAGCGGAACCTGAATTTTTTAAAATATGGAAACAAGATTTTTGTCAAGTATATGGAAATCAGCCAAAATATGATGATTTAAAGGGTACAAGCACATATGTATCTCTGAAAAAATCATTATTAGAAGAACAAGGCTATTTGTGCTGCTATTGCGAAAAACGCATAGGAACTAATATGTATGCAACAGATTGTGATATTGAGCATTTTATGCCAAGACATCCTGACAAAAGATATCTAACTGCTGTGGAATGTGCAGTTTGTGAAAATGCACAATTGGATTACCAAAATATAATGGTATCATGCAAAGGTGAGCCGCAGGATTGGATAGATCACTGTAATCATAAAAAAGATAATTGGTTTGACTTTAAAACCTGTATTGCTCCAACAGATAAAAAAATAGAAGAACTGTTTGGCTATTCTATAGATGGAAAAATATATCCAATTGACGGAAACCAGTCTGGCAGGGAAATGCAAGAGCATATGAACCTAAATAGTGATATCCTAAAAAGGCAAAGAAGAGAAGCTTATATAACCGTTTTAGAACTTGAATTTGATGATGAAAAACTATTAGATGATATCGTTTATATAAATGAAACGATACAAGAATATCGTGGAATGCATCAAGGAAAGTATTATCCATTTTGTTCTATGATAATATATTGCTTGGAACATTTCTTTAAGAAAGAGGTATTATAATAAGGTTGGATACTTACTTTATAGTATTTATTAGTCGTTCGTCACCAACGGGCAGAGGAATAATAAAATGAATCGTATTGCTATTTTATATATATGTACTGGAAAATATGATGTATTCTGGAAAGGATTTTTGAGGAGTTATGAAAAAAATTTCCTGCCAAACAGCATAAAGGAGTATTTTGTCTTTACGGATGCGCCTTCCTTATATGGTGAGGATAAATGTAAGCGGATACACAGAATATTTCAGAAAAAGCTGGGCTGGCCATACGATACCCTTATGCGGTTTCAAATGTTTGACTCCATAGCAGACAGACTGCAGGAATTTGATTATGTATTTTTTATGAATGCCAACTGTAAATGTGTATCAGTGATCACAGAGGAAGAATTTCTGCCAAAGAAAAAAGATATACTGGTAGTCCAACATCCCGGAGAATACAACAAAAAGCCAAAAAAATTTTCCTATGACCGGAATCCTCAGTCAACTGCGTATATTCCCAAGGGAGAAGGCAGATATTATGTATGCGGTGGAATTAATGGCGGTAGGACAGCAGCGTATTTGGAACTGATACGTGAATTAAAGAAGAATGTAGATATTGATATAAAGAACCATGTCATTGCCAAGTGGCATGATGAGTCCCATATCAATCATTATATTTACACGCACGATAATTGGGAGATGCTGTCTCCGTCATACTGTTATGCGGAGGATTGGAATCTTCCGTTCGAACCCAAGATCTTAGTCAGGGAAAAGAGCAAGTATATTGATGCAAATGGTATGAAGTTTGGAAAATTCGTATCAGCATTAAGAAAGATAGCAAGAAAGATCATCAGAAAAATTAGGAAAAATTAAGTTAGAGGTAAAAATTATGCCTTTTTTGAGTGTTATCGTCCCGATCTATAATGCAGAGAAATACTTGAGAGAATGTCTGGACAGCATAGTGAATCAGACCTATAAAGATTATGAAATAATACTGGTGAATGATGGCTCGACAGATAAGAGTCCGCAGATTTGTCGTAAGTATGAAGAAAAGTATCACAATGTGATGGTTGTAAATAAAGAAAACGGCGGATTAGTCAGCGCTAGAAAAGCTGGTCTTGCAAAGGCTAAAGGAGAATATATTGGCTGGGTTGATGCCGATGATTGTGTTGTTCCTGATATGTTTGAGAAAATGTGCAATGAAGCAGAGCATACCAATGCCGATATTGTTATCTGTGATATGTGGTCGTGGAGCGGTGATAAATTAACGCCGATGGAACAGGCGATTCCCACAGGCGGCGTTTACACAGGACAGAAGTTGGTTGACGAGTTCTATTCCCATATGCTGTATGCAGGAACATTTTATTCGTTTGGCATTCTGCCGGCGCAGTTTAATAAGATCATAAGGTCGCCCATCATCAGAAAGAATCTGGAAAAAGTCGATGACAATATCAGTATTGGGGAAGATGCTGCCTGTACTTATTTTTGCATGTTAGATGCAGAGTCAGTCAGTTATCTGAAAGGCGAATTCCTTTATAAATACAGGGCAAATTTAAGTTCCATGTGTTTCCAGTGGAAAGAAGAAAAGGTCACCAGTGCCTCTATTTTATTAAATTATTTTTATACAAGATTAGACGAATACGATCTGCCAAGCTTTAAAGAGCAGTTTTGGTATTATTTTGTGTGTATCTATACGAATGTGTATTTTGAATATGGGATTTATGCTTATGCCAGCCACAGTAAGGTGCAGTTCGTACAAAAAGAGATTAAACTGAAAAGAAACACAAAAAGGGCATTTGCGCAGGAAATGCAAAACGGGACATTACATCTTCCATGGGACAGAAAACTGCTGCTCGAAGCCGTCTTATTCAGACAAAAGGCGAAACAAATGCCAGCACTGCTAATGTTAAAGATGCGGTGTTTTCTGATGTTTGCCTACAGGCGATGGCCCAGATAAGGAGAAAAGATGGTAATTATTAAAATCTCAGGAGGATTGGGAAACCAGATGTTTCAGTATGCCCTTGCTAGGGCACTGATACATGAAGGAAGAAAGGTATTATTGGACTGCTCTGGCTTTGATACGCGATCATTTGATGATACAAAACGTGATTTTGAACTGGACAGGTTTCATATAAAAATCAATAAAGCCACTCCAAAAGAAGTGTCAAAATACTATAACCAGTGGCAGCTTTTTCTAAATTATATAGGGCGCCTATTGAAAGAAGATATATCAAAGATCGTGATTGAAAAGGAGCATTGTTATCATAAGGAAATCGCCCAATGTGATGATAAGTATCTGATTGGCTTCTGGCAGACGGAAAAGTATTTCAAATCTATAAGACATGAACTTCTCAGAGATTTTTCTTTTCAGGAATCAGCCCTTACATCAAAGAACGAAAAAATCCGGGATGCGATTCTCTTGGAGGAAAAGTCTGTCGGAGTCCATGTGAGAGGCGGAGATTATAATACTGTTGGTAATGTAGCAATATACGGAAATATATGTGATACAGATTATTATAACAAAGCATTCACTTATATAGAAAAGAAGCTTGGCAAAGTGAAGTATTACTTATTTACAAATGATACAGCATGGGCGCATCGGCTCATACCACATGAAAACAGGCAGATTACGATAGTGGATTGGAATACAGAACAAGATGGGTGGTCGGACATGTATCTGATGAGCATATGCAGGCATAATATCATAGCAAACAGCAGCTTTAGCTGGTGGGCTGCATGGCTGAACCAGAACGCTGAGAAAATTGTGGTTGCACCGTGTCGGTGGCAGAATGGAATAGATATAGCCGATATTGTGCCAGATGAGTGGGTGAGAATAGGACAATGTTAAAACTTGACAATATGGTCTGATGATATATAATGATAATATCTTTTATGGAAATATTTAGAAATTAATGGAGAGGGTATAGGATTCTTTTTTAAATGAATAAAATTCGGTATTTTTTGTTAGTAATCAAAAAATTAAATGCACTGCTTGACCATAAGCAGAAGAAGAAAAGCATATATGTTTTTTTATGGATGATTGTGGCATCGCTGTTTGAAATGCTTGGCGTTTCTGTGATTGTACCATTTATATATGCATTACTCAGTCCGGAAGAATTGGAAAAAGACTATTATGTTAGTACAGCTATGGAAATTTTGAATGTCCATTCTACCATGGGAATGTTAATTGTTTTGGCGGTTGGTATTATTATCGTATATGCTGTTAAGAATGTATTACTCTTATATTCCAGATATGTCCAGTTGAAATATCAGTGTCAGATTCAGAAAGATTTATCATTGTTCATTCTCGAATCTGATATGGAGCATGAGTATGCTTATTTTGTTGATACGAACAGTGCCGAGATCATGAGAGGAGTCTTGACAGATTCAGAAACTATTTTTGGAATTTTGCAGAACCTTTTTACAATGTTCGCTGAGAGTATAACTGTTTTTTTGCTGTTTGTATATATTGTGATATCAGACTGGGTTATTGCGATCGGAATGGTTATCATAGCAGGAGTATGTATTTTGGGAATCACACTCGGATTTAAAAATATCGCACGGAGCGGGGGCGAAAAATATCGTGACAGTGATATTGACAGGAATAAGGGGATATTGCATATAACACATGGGATTAAAGATATTTTGGTTCTGCGCAGAAAGGATTATTTTACAACTCAATTCAGAAATGCATGTGAAGAATACAGAAAATCAAGAGTGATATATTATACCTTAAACATCACTCCTGAGCGTATTATAGAAACGCTTTTTGTAACAGGACTGCTGATTATTATCTGTATAAGGATCGGACAGGGAGCGTCTATGGCATCCTTTGTGCCAAAACTGGCTTCGTTTGCGATCATTGCTTTTCGATTAATGCCATCGATCAATAAGTTTGTAACGGGAATCAATGGTATCGTTTACTCCATTCCTGCTTTAGACGCCGCATATGACAGTGTAATGGCGGCAAAAGATTTTATGGAAAAAAGTGAGAAAACAGAAAAAGAGGGTGATGATGGGCATCTGTCTTTTGACGAATCGTTTGAAGTGAAGGATGTTACATGGGGATATGCGGATGCAGATAAAAATGTATTGGAAGGTGCCAGTGTGGTCATTCATAAGGGAGAGGCGGTTGCTTTTATAGGAGAATCTGGCTCTGGGAAGACAACGTTGGCGGATATTATCTTAGGATTATATGAACCGAAACAAGGGGAAATTCTATCTGATGGAAAAAATGTATATAAATATTTGGAACAATGGTCAGAATATATATCATATGTTCCACAATCAATTTATCTGACTGATGATACAGTTCGAGCGAATATTGTTTTTGGGCATTATGACATAAATGATGACAGGATTTGGAATGTGCTGGAACAGGCACAGTTAAAAAAATTTGTGGAGAGTCTGCCGGGAGGTCTGGATACCATGATCGGAGAGGAGGGGGTAAAACTCTCGGGAGGGCAGCGTCAGCGGCTGGCAATTGCAAGAGCCTTATACACAGATCCTGAGATTTTGCTCCTGGACGAAGCAACTGCGGCTTTGGACAATGAAACAGAAACAGCAGTAATGGAAGCGATTGACAGCCTTCACGGCAAGAAAACGCTGATTATTATAGCGCACAGACTTTCTACGATTAAGAATTGCAACAGAGTATATCAGGTGAAAAGTGGTAATATTGTTGATGTAACAGCGGATTTTGTATAAGGTATACTCACGACAGATTAAATCTGCTGTGTGCATCCTATTACATTGAGTGGTCAGTCTTTTCGACCGTTATACTGACGACCATTAAGATTTTCCAATTTCTGCACAGCCCATATTGCATAAGCGGGCAATACGTGCTGTGCAGAAAGGAAAATCTAATCGTTTGTGAGTATAGTATAGATTTCAGCTTGGAGATGGGTATGGATAACACAAATAAAATCGAATTAAATAACGTAACGCTTATTGCGATGACATCAGTGAAGATCAAGCCAACGATCAAGGCAATGGAGTACAGTATGCGCGGAGTAAAATTTGCAGATGCAGTCCTGATTACACATGAGAAACCAGATGATCTGCCAGATACGATTCAGTATAAACACATAGACAAGCTGGATAATATTGATAAGTTTAATTATAGTATGGTATATGACCTGTATAAATATGTTGACACAGACTTTGCTCTGATTGTTCATTATGACGGGTTCGTGGTAAACCCAGATATGTGGAAAGAGGAATTTCTCCAGTATGATTATATTGGATCTCCATGGCCGCTGCCTCCAGAAGATGACAAAATTACGTATCGTGATATAAATGGAAACCTGTGTCGTGTAGGGAACAGTGTTTCTATTAGAAGCAGACGTCTGATGGAATTGCCTGACAAGATCAAAATGCCATGGGAACCATTTCATGGCTGGTACAATGAGGATGGATTTATATGCTGTAATAATAAACACATCTTTGAACAATATGGAATGAAATTCGCGCCGCTGGAGGTTGCTATCCAGTTTGGACAGGAGGCTATGCTGCCAGAGGGTGAAGGAATCAGATCGTTCGTTTTCCATAAGTGGGAAGGGCGCAATGCAGGATATCCGAATTTCCTTCCAGTTAAAGAGAAGATCAGAAGCAGTCTTATAAATACTGCAGTAAAGATAAAACATAAAATTGACAGATAGCAAATTAGAACGATAGATAGGAATATCGGCTGTCTGACATGAGGAGTAAAGAGAATGCTGGGGATGGAATTTTTAAAAGGGCAGGGTTTGGGAAACCAGCTGTTTTGTCTGGCTTCGGTAAAGAGTCTGGCTCTTGATAATGGATATCTGTTTGGAACTGCAAATCAGAAGATGTTTGCGCAGAATATTCATAATGACAGGGGAATGTATTTTATGGATGTTGATCTGGGGGAAAATATAGAGGACCCTGTAGATTTCAACAGGTATGATGAGAAAGAAGAGCGTATCTGGATAAAAAATTCATATCACGATGTGACACATGGGTGTTATATAGCAGGTGCAGATCCTAATCTGTTTCAGATTCGAGATAATACAATCATATATGGGAATCTTCAGTCAGAATGCTATTTTGAGAAACATATCGGTGATTTTAAGAAATGGTTTCGCGTTAAGAAAGCGTGCGAGTCCTATAAATATTCAGCAGATGATTTGTGTATTATGAATATGCGCGGCGGCGAATATGTAGGCGCAAAAGAACTGTATTTGAGAAAGCAGTATTGGCTAAATGCAATGGAGTATATGAAGAAGATAAACGAGAATATGCGTTTTATGATTGTCACAGAAGATGTTAAAAATGCAAAAAAAATGTTTCATGATATCCCTGTTTATCATTTTGATATGGGAGGGGATTATGTAACTGTAAAAAATGCCGAATATCTAATCGTTTCCAATTCTTCATTTGCATGTTTTCCGGTATTTACCAGCGAAACATGCAAAGTTGTGATCGCGCCAAAATACTGGGCAAGGCATAATGTATCAACAGGATACTGGGCTTCGGAACAAAATATATACTCTGGATGGCTTTATATGGATCGTGACGGGCGTGTCTTTACAGACAAAGAGTGCAAGGCCGAATTGGACAACTATATGAAAACAGATGCTTTTAAAAAGTTGAAAAGTGCGAAGAAGCCAGAGGGTATCGATTATTTTGTCCAGTCGAATCTGCTGAGAATAAAAGGATACCTTGGAGTGCAGTAAAGGAGAACAGATATGATATATGACTGTTTCCAGTTTTTTAACGAACTGGATATTTTAAAAATAAGAATGAACGTATTGAAGGATGTTGTAGACCGGTTTGTGATCAGCGAATCTACTGTGACTTTTTCTGGAAAGAAAAAGCCTTTGTATTATGCAGAAAACCGGGAGATGTTTGCTGAATTTGAGGATAAGATAATACATCAGGTTGTGGATGATACACCAAATGTGAATCCGTTTGAACGGGATTCTTTTCAAAAATGTGCGGTAAAGCGGCCTTTGGAGAAGTTATGTAAAGATGATGATATCATTATATTCAGCGATGTGGACGAGATTCCGAATCCCGAAACCTTGCAACAGGTTATTTCTAATATGGATAAGTCCAAAATCTATAATATGGCGCAGAGAAACTTTTATTGTTTTATGAATGTAGAGGAAACCAGTGGAAGTCTGTTGTCAGTGACAGGGGAATTTGATCATGTGGAGAAACATCAGTGGCTTGGCACGAAGGTATGTGCATATTCCCTGATTAAAGAAAAGAATATGACTACAGAAGAACTTAGAAATCCTGATAAAAAGGCCTTTGGTGTGCGGGTTGAAAATGGCGGCTGGCACTTTGGATATATGGCAAGGAGAAAAGGAGAAGATATCAACGACGCTGTGGCCTATAAAATCCGCAGCGCAGCCCATCAGGAACTGAATAATCTTAATACGATGCTCAGACTGAAAGGCAGGATTAAGCATAGTAAAGATTTATTCGGAAGAAAAGCAAAATTCGAAGTTGTTGAGATTGACGAAACATTCCCAGAGTATATTCGCAGTCATCTGGATGAATATGCGCATTTGATCAAAGATGCTCAGGAATGATTTCATGGCGAGAGGAAACAGGATGTGCAGAGTATCAATATGCATACCAGCGTACAACAATGCAGTGTCATTGCAGAAACTGATTGAATCCATTGATGTACAGACGTACACAGACTATGAAGTTATCATAACAGATGATTCTAGTACGAATGATGTGCAGGATTACGTGACACGGCTTGGAAATACAAAGATACGATATTATCGAAATGTAAAGCAGTTAGGTGCCACAGGCAACTGTAATGAGGCAATATGCAAAGCGAAGGGTGAATATATTAAAATGATGCATCACGATGACTGGTTTGCAGATCGTGACAGTTTGAAGAAGTTTGTCAGGATGCTTGATGAACATAAGGATGCAGATATTGCCTTTTCTGGGACGAATCAGGTATATGGTAAAATGTCGACCAGCAGGTGCATTGCTGATGACAGGGTCAAAGCGATGCGGAAAAGCTATAGAACGCTCTACAATGGAAATTGGATTGGGGCGCCGAGTGCTACAATGATACGAAACAAAGATTTTCTGTTTGATCCAAACCTGAAATGGCTCGTGGATGTGGAATTGTATATAAGAATACTGAGCCAGAATTCAAATTTTGCCTTTACAAAGGAACCACTCGTTTCGATAGGTGTGGATGAGTTTCAGCTTTCGAGGAAATGTGAGTTTGATCGCAAATTACATGTACAAGAATATAAATATGTGTTGGATAAATATAAGCTATACAGATATATCGACTGTATATATGTGTATCTAAAGATATGGGCAATGCATTTAAAGGTGGATATATTACGTTTGACAAGGAATTAAAATAGCTATGGGGGTAGATGCATGATGAAGAAAAAGCAGTGGAAAGTTTTATTCCTTATCTTTATTACATTTTTACTAATTCTGCTGCTTGGACCAATGGATGTATTTAGACATGGGTATTATTGTGATGTTGTGGAATATGATGAGATTAGTTCTGAAGATCGTTTAGGATATGCCGATCTTCAGAATGGGGCATATGAATTGAAATTTTCGCCAGTAAAAAAGTATTTTACCGGCTTTGAGATTAATTTGATTAATCAGCCAAAAGGGAATAAAGGAAAATTAAAGTTTTCTATATATAACAGTAATGGAAAGCAGGTTGATGAGATTCGTGCTGATCTGAAACAGATCAGTGCAACCAAGTGGTATAAGTTGTATGCAAATAAAACTCTTAAAAAGGGAGAAATTTATACATTGAAGATTTCAGCGGAGGAGTGTGCAACTGTCCCGTATCTTCAATTGGTCGATTCAGACTGCTTGGGAAAGGAAAATATATCGGGTAATGTTTTATTAGGGTATGCCTATGCGGAGTCTACATTTGATTTTCAGAATAAAATTCTTATTATCATGTTTTTAATTGCGTTATGTGGACTCATATGTGTGAGGATATTAGATCATAATAAACATGCCATAATAGTAGGACGTGTAGCTGTTTTTGTATTGCTGACATCAGTTCTTACTTGGAATTTTATGTATAATTCTATGGATAATGATAACAATGATTTTGAAGATTTTCAATCTGATAGTGAGAGTCTTGTGACAGCAGTACTTGCAGCGGATCATGCTCATGTCGGACTTAGGGAAGGAGAACTTGGATATGGTTTAGGGGTACATTATTATAATATAAAAGATAATTTTCATGATAAAGAGAACCTTAAATCTGATGAAAATTGGAATAATGGATATTCCTGCAGTTCTGTGTCGATCTGTATTGATTCAAATATTTATACGAAACAAATTGCCATGGTAGGAAATAGCGTCCAATTTGCAAATGGAAGTATGTTTCAGATTATTAATGTAAGTGACGATGGGGACTGTATCAGCATCGATCTCAATGCAGAGAGGATGTTGACAGAGTCAAAATATGGAGAATTAACAGAAGTGATTTTTTATGACCAGAACATGGTACAATTACCAAATGGAATTCTCACAGCTTACCCCAGCCAATATGGGTTGCAAGGAAAGATTTTTAAGCATTTGGCACGTCACATGGAATATGAAGGAGCAGCAGAAAATTTGAAATTGATCTGTTCGATGGCAGCGGCAGTAGTATTCGTTCTTATTGTTTTTCTGTTATCTAAGAGGTACAATAGGGTACTGGGAGGGGTGTTTTTTGTAACGTTTCTGTTATCTCCCTGGATTGTTAATTTTGCATCTAATTTGTATTGGGTGGAATTCACATGGTTTTTGCCGATGGTTATCGGATTATTTTGTGCGTGGAAGGTTGATAATAAGTATTGTAGAATATTTAGTTATGTCGCAGCGTTTGTTGCGGTCACTGTAAAATGTTTATGTGGATATGAGTATATTACGAGTGTGATGATGGGGCTGATTCTGTTTTTACTTTCGGATTTTGTTATGGCATGTATAAAAGGTGACAGAAAACAGCAGTTTTTATTATTTAGGACGATTTTTATTCTGGGAATCCTTGCATTGGCTGGATTTATAACGGCAATTTGTATACATGCACCTCTTAGGGGGAATGGAAGTATTGCCAAAGGAATAAAAAGCATATTTATAGATGATGTACTAAGGAGAACAACGGGGGCAGATTTAAATCACTATACAGAAGATTATGTTGTTGCCCTTGGAGCATCTGTATGGGAAACCGTATGTAAGTATTTTCACTTTAATACACAGATTATTACAGGGATTGACGGTAATCTGTTTCCATTATTATGTATAATACCTGTTTTGATATTTATAATTGGGCTTAGAAGGAAATCATTGGATTTTGAATTTGTGGCATTGTATATTGTGACATTTTTAACTTCCGTTTCATGGTTTGTTCTTGCAAAATCACATTCATATGTTCATACACATATAAATTTTGTCCTTTGGTATATGGGATATGTACAGGTTTGTTTATATGTTATTGTTGATTGGATAATAGATAGGATAGGTGTAAGAAGGGAGTATTATGAATAAGAATAATTTATTTCAGTTACGTGGAATAAAATTCTTGATAATGGCTGCTGCAATAGTGCTCATTATCGTCGTCAGTGCTGTAAAATACAATGATAAAGAGGTAAATTATTCAAATTCTGATGCAGTATGGCACACTCTGCTTACTATAGAGTGTTATAATGAAACACCTGTAAAAGTACATAAATTTCTTCCGATTGTTTCTTTGGGAGGAGAAGACGATAAATGGATTTCATGGGGATCGACGGTTTCCGATGATAAAGGCAATTATTACTATACATCTTTTTCACCAGCTGGGTATTTTTTGCCATATCTTTTTTTTAGATTATTTAGTTTGCCCGTTACCGAAAGTAGTTTGTTTTTATTTAATACAATATTGTTGTGTTTGTCAACTCTCATTCTGATGGAGCTTATTATATATATTTATAGGGAATATGATAAAAAATATTTATTGGCAATGATAAGTGCCTTTATATATGTTACATTTCCAGAGATACTTCATGGTATGGGAATTACCTATTGGCATCAGTCAATTATGCAGGTAACGTTAATATTACAAATCTATGCATATAAGAGGCGAAAGGATTCTGATTATTTTGTATGTTTGTTTTATATATTGTGTTTGATCAATCCATATATAGAGTGGAGTGGATATGTAGCAAATGTGGGATTTGCAATAGCAGAGATTGCCACAAATGTTAGTAAGAAAGCCGGTATTAAAAATTTTATTTTTATAGGATTGATAACACTGGCATCTTTTAACTTGTTTTGCGTACATTATTTAAGTACTATCAACCCAAGTGACTTTTTTGGGGCATTGAAAGAACGTTTTCTGGCAAGAAATTTTTCGGTTCCGATACCAATATCACTCTTGATAAAAGGATATTTGAGCTCATTTGGGCGTTTGTTTTTCCGGGTAATAGTTATAATAACGATTATAGTCACTGTTAGTTACAGAGGGATTAGATGGTTGAGCGATAGTATTCTGATAAAGAATGGGGATGTTGTGTTTGTTAGTCTGTTTCCGATATTGGAAAATTTTCTGATGAAGGAGCATGCGGTGAACTACAGTTACGATCGAATGAAATTGTCATTTCTGTTATGTATTCTTTTTTGTGATCTGGTATATCTGTTGATAAAGAATATAAATAAAAAAGTGGTTTTAAATGTAGGAATGGTTATTCTGTCAATTTATATTGGTGTGACAAATTTAGTGCATTATAAGCAGAGTAAGGCATATATTTGGGAAGTAAATTATAGGAGCAGTAATATAAAGCTTCGTGATTATATTGATAAAAATTATGATGATGCAGTATATGGTTTTAATGCGTCTGTTAGAGGATACATTAATCTGTTATATAAAAGGGGGATACATGAATGGCAGGATGCTCATGGTATTGCTGTGCATGTAAATGAAAAAAACCGCAGATACGGTGTGTTGTTGCTTGATTCTGATAATCCTAAATCTGTTTGGAGTATGAATGAAATCAGCAGTGCATTGATATATGATCGATATACTGACAAATATTCATATCTATATCTGAATAATGGAGAGGTATGTGTACAGGATGATTTTCAAAATGAGTAGTTATATGGACTTACAATGGGAGGAAGATGAATGTTATCCAGGATAAAGTATCCATATATTAGATTTGTTTTAGCTCTTTTAGTTCTTGGAATCGGCTTATTTTTTGTGATTTCAGATCAGAATTTTGACACAGACTATAATAAGGCCAAGACATTTACGGATATCAAACTTCTTCAGATGCAGGAAGGTGATAAGATTGAACAAAAGATAGTTTTTGACCATAAAACGGTGCATAGTATAGGTATCAGTATCGTGAATAGGACGAATGCCTGTGAGGGAGATATTGAGATTGCTCTTTTAGATAGTGATGGTAATGAAATATGGGCAGAAATGACACGCACTGATGATTATAGATTGCAGAGGATCAAATGGTATAAGGTAAAGTACGATATTGATGTGAGTAAGGTTTATGTACTGTGTATCTCTTCAAATGAACTGAATGGTATTATTCAGTTGGCAGGAGTGGATACGGAGAATAGTGCGAAAGGTGCAGAAGATGCAGTAATGCTAAATGGCAGACAGCAGGACGGAGCATCATTGTTTGTCGAGATGGCGTATTCTAGGAAATTGGATAAGGTATCAAGAGTTATTATATTGGCATGGACGATTGTCTTAGTATGTCATTTTCTTGCATTTGAAGTATTGTATGCTGATAAAAGGAGAAGCATAATTACTGTTTTTTCGATGATCATTCTGGCAGTCATATGTGCATATATGCGACTCAAGATTCATCTCGATGACATTCAGAATCGTAAGTTTTTTGCAGGGATGATTTTTGTAATCACAATAGCTGTGATATCAGGAATAATCATGTTGATCAGAAAATGCAGAAAAGTGGAGATATACTTTGTTGTATATGCTGTCTTGTTTGGCGTTTTATATTCGATACTCCTGCCACCGTTTTCGGCACCGGATGAGGATCGCCATTATCTGGTTGCATATAGATTGTCAAATGCTATTATGATGCAGAATATAAATGATTCAGCCGGACATCTTTATATGCGTCAATGTGATATGGGGGAGCGGGTGATATATGTAAGTCATGAACATTTTGTAGAAAATTTATCAGAACTTTTCGATTGGGGTGATGGTGAATCTAAAGAAGTGACAGCTTCTAATATCTCTTACAATTTTAGGGGACCTATAACCTTGTATTTCCCACAGGCTTTGGGAATAGTACTGGGGAAACTTCTGAGGGTGAATTACGTACAGCTTGTTTACTGCGGACGCTTTATGAATCTTCTGTTTTTTGTGGTGCTAACTGCGATAGCGATCAAAATAATACCTTATGGGAAATGGATTATATTTGCCATTTGTCAGATTCCATTAGTGATGGAACTGGTAACCTCATATTCTTATGATGCACTTATACTGGCTATGACTTTTTTAATCGTGGCATGCATTTTAAGATTTATAGCGCAGAAGGAAAAATTATCAAAGAAACAGATGGCTATTTTTGCGGTAATGTGCATAATATATGCGCCGTTAAAACCAGTGTATATACCAATCATAGCAATAATATTAATTATTCCTAATAAACATATCAGTGATTTGCCATGGAGAAGTATATTGTATAAGGCAGGAGTGTTACTGGCTGCAGTGGTGATGACAGTAGGGGTATATAAGCATTCCATATTTAATATGAAATCTGTATTAAACGAAAAGACTGATAAAAAAATAGTAAGTGTACAAGAAGATGACTGGGAAAAAGATCCTGATAAGGAGATACAGGTCAGTGATCAAACCTACTATACACATCCAAATTTGAACTTTATGATGGAAAATCCGTTTGACATAGTCGAGAGTTATGCCGGTGTAATGGTCGATTCAGGGGATGAGCTCATTCTTGCAGCGTTTGGAAAGTATTTGAGTTGGTATGATGTTATATTGCCAACGTATGTGGCAATATTTGCAATGGCACTTATATATATGGCATTTGCGCATGAAAATTATAGTATTATTCCAAATATGGATTTTGTGAAACGCTGCTGGATAGTTTTTATGATATTTGGGACTTGTTTTGCTGTGTTGCTGACATTTTATCTAAAAGTGACTGATCCCAGCAATAAGACACTGCTGGGGGTGCAGGGAAGGTATTTTATTCCTATATTTGCGGCAGCAGTTTATCTGTTGAGGGGGGGACATAAGAAAAAATGCGATGCTGACTGCAGTATTGTGATGATGGCATCTGCGTTAAATGTAATGGCATTGATGGAAATCTGCAAAATGGTATGGAGAATGTGAGAATGTCATATATTTGGGAAGTGCTGTGTTTATTCTGAGAGGATAGAGGTATGATTAAGATATTTTCAACAAATTTCCAGTTAATAATAAAAATTGTATGTGCTGTGGCAATACTATGTGTTATTTCAGGCATCTACCCTTTTCATATTATTCCAACGACCAATAAGGGGTATCTGCCAGATGGAACCTTGGAGTGGGAAAGTGAAGAAATAGTACAAATAAACGCAGACAATGAGATCAGACAGGAGTTTCAGCCAGAAAGGGAGATGAAATTTGAATCGGTAAATCTGGTGATAAACAGCGTGAATGAATCAGATGACAGTACTTTGAGCATAGCAGTGTATGATTCGGCACAGAATGCAATAGGTATGACAAAAATAGATTTGTCTGAGATCGAATGCAAAAAAAAGCAGGTATTTCCGATAAAAACACCAAAGATCGATGAGGCGGATCTTTATAGTATTTCAATAAAAGTAATGGGTGATGCATCAGTTGAATTCTTTTTTGTGGATGGGAATGTAGAAAAGTATTTTGGGACAACATATATAGACGGGCAAATATGCGAAGGAAAACTTTTGGCTGAAGTGCATACGATAGAATATGCAGACAGGGATATTGGAGTATATTGCTGGCTTATAGGCATTTTGGTTACAGTGGTCATGGTTATTCCATGGAAAAAGGTTGGTTTTTTTTACTTACGTGTTTTTGTTATTTTAGACATTTCGCTTCTGGTTTTCGTGATGAGCTATTACCAGAAATTTTATAGGAGAATTCAGAATATCTCAGAACTTAAAAAAATATATTTTGTATTTTTGGTTATGGCGATGCTGATAATACTCATTCATGCATTCATTAGTTTGAAAGGTATGGGAAAAAAGGCAGAGAAATGTTTTCTTGTATCTGCACTTGGATGGGGAATGATATACCTGATATTAATGCCGCCATACTCATATCCGGATGAACCTACGCACTATGCACAAGCGAACGCATATGTTAATCAGCTTACTGGGCATGAGGAACGGGATGAAAGCGGGCAGATATATATCCGGAGAGAGGAATTGATCGATGTAGTAAGTTTTCCAAGCCTAGATTCACTGAGGGAATATTATGACGGCTGCTTTGCTGGCAGTGTCAAGTCAGGATATGGCACGATGGATATCGTAAATGGAAAGGGTATAAAACGCGCCTCTGTTATATGTTATCTGCCATTTGAAATAGGGATTATGATTGCCAGAGCAGCGGAGATGAACTATGTTTGGAGTTTTACGCTTTCAAATATGATAGGACTCATGTGTTATACATTGATAATGTATATAGCGATTCGTCTTGTGCCAATAGGGAAATGGATTTTGTTTTTGATTGCACAGTTCCCGCTGGCGTTAAGTATGGCAACATCATTTACCTATGATTTGATTAATTATTCGCTTCTTACACTGTTTTTTGCATTGTTCTGCAGAGAGGTATATGATGAACGTCCTCTTACATGGAAACGTGGGTGTGTTTTTTTAATTATTGGAGTGATGGTATTTCCGATCAAGTATGCTTATTTCCCATTTGCATTATTTATAGCACTGATACCTAGCAAAAAGTTTCAATGTAAACATACGAGTATGGTTAAGGCAGTTTTAGTGGTGGTGTGTTTGATCGCCGCATTCAGCGATAATACAGTCGTATCCCATATGACACGAAATAACACAGCGAAGAAAATAAGTGCGCCAGAAGCAGAATCATTTGATGTAAGTGGATTGTATAAGGTTAAGGAAGGCAGTTGGTATAGTAAAGATGAAATAATAGGCGATAAAGGGAATCTATTCAAATATACGTATAATACATTCTTTGAGCATCTGGATTATTACTGCAATGGAATGATAGGCATGAAAATTGGGTGGGGAGATTCATTTATTCCCGACTATATTTATAACATATGGTGGATTCTGATACTGTTTGCAATTGTTGGGATTAGGGAAGAAAACTATGTTATGAGTCGGAATATTAGAATTGGAACATTTACTATTTGCGCACTGAGTTTCGGAGCAATATATTTGGCGATGCTTTTATTCTCAACGCCTGTTGGATATACAGACTGCCCATCTGTAGGAGCAAGATATCTTCTGCCAATATTGTTTCCGCTTTGCGTTGCCATGCATGGGAAAAAAATAACTATTTTGGAGGGCGTATCAGACGAGTTGTTTATCTGGGGAGCTGACATATGTCAGATAGTGGGGCTGATATATATGTTTGTTGGTTATGTGGCAAGATGAGTTTATAGGAGTATAGCATAGAGCTGATGGGGAAAGGGTATGAAGATACTGATAATTATACCAGCATATAAAGAGGCAGACAACATTGAAAGGCTTGTGGATGATATCATATTGAATCATCCAATATGTGATTATGTCATAATTAATGATGGTTCACATGATGCCACAAGAAGCATATGCCAGAGAAAAGGATATAATTTTATTGATTTACCGATCAATCTTGGTATTGGCGGCGCAGTGCAGACGGGATACAAGTATGCTGAGAGAGAAGGGTATGATATAGCCATTCAGATAGATGGCGATGGACAGCATGATGTGCTGTATCTGGATCGGGTCGTACAGCCGTTACAGAATGACCAGGCGGATGTTGTGATCGGTTCAAGATTTATAGTAAAAGAGGGGTTTCAGTCTTCGTCTGCACGTAGATTTGGGATACGATTTTTGAGCATATTGATATATTTATGTACGGGGAAAAAGATTTTGGATGTAACTAGCGGATATCGGGCAGTGAATCGAAAGTTTATAGAGATTTATGCAGATAGTTATCCAAGTGATTATCCTGAACCGGAAGCGATTGTAGCGGCAGTAATGCACAAAGGAAGGATCAAGGAAGTGCCTGTCGTGATGAAAGAGCGTCAAACAGGGATAAGCTCTATACATGCATGGAAATCAGTCTATTACATGATCAAAGTTACGCTGGCGATTATAGTATGCCGTATTAGTTTCGGAATAAGGAGATGAAGCGATGATTCCGTTAAACCTGAGAATCACATTGATTATCGCACTATGTTTTTACTTTATATTGATACTATATTTCTTGAAAATGAAAGCTCTTGAGTTAAAGTATACATTGCTCTGGTTATTGGCAGGAGTGATCATGGGACTGGCAGTCATCTTTCCAAAGCTTTTAAGGCGGCTTACAAAGATGCTGGGAATTGTAAGCACCATGAATGGACTGTATGTTTTGTGTATCGGTTTTATTATAATCATTTTGATGGCACTGACTTCAATTGTATCAAAACAGACTGTAAAAATCAGGGCCTTGATCCAAGAGAATGCGATGCTGGAGAAGAGAGTCAGGGAAGTGGAGGAGGAGCTTAGTAATGGCAAAAAAGGTGTCACTAATACTGACAAGTTATAATTGTAGAGATAACATAGTGCGCACTCTGCAAAGTATAGAGAAACAGGATTATTCTGATATAGAGGTGGTGATCGTTGATGGGGGATCTGTCGATGGTACAGTAGATATCATTAAGGAATATGCTAATACAACGAAGTATTCATGCCGCTGGATTTCGGAAAAGGATAGGGGTCTTTATGATGCGATAAATAAAGGTATCCGAATTGCTTCCGGTGATATTCTGGCGGTATTCAATGATCTTTTTTTGGTGTTAAATGCAGTGTCTTTAATCGTATCTGCAATTGAAGGAGGCGATTACGATGGCGCTCATGCAGATCTGATCTATGCAGAGGATGATAAAGTAAAACGTTATTGGAAAATGGGAAAGGGTAACTTAAAAAATGGCTGGCTGCCAGGACATCCAACAATGTATTTGAAAAAAGAAGTATATAAAAAATATGGATTATACAATATAAAATATAAATGTTCAGCGGATTATGAATTTATGGTAAGGATGTTAAAGGATGGTTCAGTGAAGCTTGCATATGTCCCGCAAACTATTGTAAGGATGTTTTATGGAGGGACAAGTACTGCTGGTATCGGGAATTATTGGGTTTCTGTGAGAGAATCCCATCATGCACTTGTAGTAAATGGAGTAAAATGGGCATGGTGGATAATTTTTATGAGGACAATAAGGGTTATTGTTCAATTTTTTACAGCAAAAAAATATGCAGGAAAGATCAATGAGGAATGATATATGAATATTTTATTTGTAGCGCACGAGAGAAATCTAGGAGGAGCTTCGAAATCTTTGGTTACACTGGCTGAAGAGATGCAGAAGAAAGGAAATAAGGTAGTAGTAGTGCTTCCTTTTAAATCTGGGCAGGTGTACTCGAAGTTAAAATGTTCAGGGATTCCTGTTTATAAGATATTTTTTGGATGGTGGATGATGCCTTCTTATTGGAATCTTTTTTTGAAAGCGGCGTTTTGGATTTTGTATGTTACAGAGAGATTTCCAGCGGCAAGGATAGCAAAGATAGCTCGTAAAGAGGAGATACAAGTGATACACTCGAATTCTAGCGCGATTGACATAGGTGCTGTGGCGGCAAAATTGGCAAAACTGCCACATGTATGGCATTTTAGGGAGTTTGGAGATGTAGATTATCAATTGGAATTTTTGAAGGGTAGAAAAAAGAGTTGTGAGTTTGTCACTAAATATGGTGGTAAAATTATTTTTATTTCTAATAATTTGAGAGAATATTATAAGAAAGAAATACCAGATAGGATTTGTCAGGTGGTATATAACGGCGTTTCGGAGGAATTTTTGAGTCCAAAGAATTATATTTTAACTACAGATAAAATCATTTTTCTGATTTCAGGAAATCTGCACAGAAATAAAGGACAGGATATTGCTTTGCAGGCTGTTAAGGTATTGAAAGATATGGGATATGACAATTTTGAACTTTGGATTGCGGGAAAAGCATCTTCTATGAGTGATTCTAAAAAATATGAAGAAGAACTTCGGGCGTATGCGAGAAAGAATCTGGGAGGAGATTATAAATTTTTAGGTTTCGTGTCAGATATGAAAGGACTTCGAAAAGAGGCAGATGTTGAACTAGTATGTTCCAACAGGGAAGCATTTGGACGAGTGACGGTAGAGGCAATGATGGCAGGCAATCCAGTGATAGGAGCAGATACAGGAGCAAATCCAGAGCTTATAGAAGACAAAAGGAATGGAAGACTTTTCAAAAATAAGGATATGAACGACTTGGCAGAAAAAATGAAGTGGTTTATAGATCAACCGGAAAAAATTAGTGAATGTGGAAAGAGAGCATATAGTTTTGCCAAACATAATTTTTTATCAGACATAAATACAAATAAAATTATGTGCATATACAGAGATTTGGTGTAATCATTTGGATAAAAAAGGAGGTAGGAGAAATCCTACTCCTTATGGTGCAAAGCTTTATAACGAAATGTTGACAAGGGCATTTTACATATTTTTGCAGCCTCTGTGCCTGTGATTTTTCCTTGTTTCCACTGATGGCAAGTATTTGCAAAATTATCAGGCAGCGGCAGTGGTGGTCTGCCAAAACGGATTCCGCGCTTTTTGGCAGCTAAAATTCCTTCTGATTGCCTCTGCCTGATATTAGAGCGTTCGTTTTCAGCAACAAAAGACAGAACCTGTAATACAATATCGCTCAAAAATGTTCCAATTAAATCTTTGCAACAGCGTGTATCCAGAAGCGGCATATCTAATACCACAATATCTATTTGTTTTTCTTTCGATAATAAACGCCATTGTTCTAAAATTTCTTCATAATTACGGCCAAGACGATCGATGCTTTTAATAAAGAGTACGTCATCTTTTTGTAACTTTTCTACCATTCTTGAATAAGCAGGTCTCTCAAAATCTTTGCCCGATTGTTTATCAAAATAAATGTTAGTGTCACAAATACCTGCATTATGTAAGGCTAGTAGCTGTCTGGATTCATTTTGTTCTCTTGTACTTACTCGAATATACCCGTAATTCATACTTCTTATATACCCTTCTTTTGTAAATATGCTATTAAAACAACAGGTATTATATATTAGAATAATAATAATGCCTGTTGTTTTAATAGTATATTATACCTTTTGCAACTCGTTT